>NZ_QRHS01000011.1:0-116720 GCF_003470905.1 Roseburia sp. AM23-20 | reverse complement strand
TTTGCAAAAATCATATCTGTATCTGATTGTTCGTCCAATTTTTTCAGCTTGCGCATCCAGTAATTCATTGTAGAGACTGGAACGTGATGTTCCTGACACCATGTTTTGCAAGTCTTCCCACTGGATTGAAATTCATGGATTCGTTCAGACCACAGAGTGATTTTTTCATCTTTTTTCATAATGATACAGTTTCCTTCCTTTGTTATGAAAAGAGTGTATCAGAAAAATATAGTTGCGGACAGATACGGATGATTACGTACTTACCATATTTCTATATCAATTACACTATTTATTTTGACCTACTGAATGGACGTTGCCAATCTGTTGCCACGAGATTATTATAGTTTGGATTAGGATGACATGCAACAGATTCTTTAAAATTAGCACTGTTCAATATATTCTCTCAAATACTTAAACGGAAATGGAAGAACCGTATATTGACTATTACGCACAAATTCTACTGCCATCAACGGAAGAGCCTCCTCATATTCAAGTTCTTCTCCCAAAGAAATCACCTTACGCATACAACAAGCATTTGGATATGCTAATCTCTTACTCTTAGCCCCCACATAATATACAAATGTACGTCCATCTAAGTAGTCTTTCTCATTGTATTCGTACTTGATGTTTAAGAGATTTCCAATTTGGTAAGTCGCTTCAAATTCCCCTTTTCTCAGCTCGCCATCAATCCAGACTCCATACTTTTCATGTAAAAACCTATTGAATTTTGATGCAATCCCTGTGCGCATATTTAAAATCTTTTTCATTGCTTTCTTGGTAATCATTTCTGTTTCTGCAGCCACCTTACTTTTCCATTCAGAAATGCATTCCCTTGAATCAATATTATCTTTTTCAAAATCATCTATTGCTTCCAATAATAATTCTTTTGAAACTCTTTCTTTTGCATCCGTTTCCATAAGTGTATTCATTAATGCTGATATATTAGGCAATGTCTTTTCGCGTGTTAACAATATGGCATGAATATTATCAATATCCGAATACATTAATCCTTCTACCGGATTCTGTGCACCACGATGTTTGTCTTCTACAAAATCATATGCATAACAAATCTTGTTCCACTCTTCTGCTTCATCTTGATTACTATCACAAAATGTATCAAATTTCATTTCACCATTGCAATCAATTTCCAAACGATAATATTGGAAATAATTGAGTGCCTTTTTATTAACATGATTTATATGCGCTGCATTTTCACCGTATTTTGTTTTTATCTTCTTTCTAAGAACAAAGGTCCAATCTTTTCCAGAATCAAGTCTTTCCCAATCAAAAATTGAAATCATGCGTTCTCTTACATCACCTTTTATTATAAGTTCCTGAACAATCTTCTTTATATCTGGAGAACTTCCCTTTGTATTTGTAAAATGCTCGGCCTCTTCTGTTATATGCTGTACAATATATCCTTTTAAGTTATCACTGTGTAGATCATGCATCTCATTTTCAGCATAATATTCACCATCATGAATGATTCTGATATTATATGCTTCTTCCGAAAGATTTCCTACCGCTGCCTTTACATGATAATACTTCTCCAACTCCTCTTGGAGCTTTGCTACAATATCCTTTGATACTTCAGAGTTATTTTCATCTACAATTACAACACCCTTTTTCTGTAACATTTCACCATATTCAAACTCTGATATTCCCCTCTTTTCCAAATTGGAGATATCAAATTCTTGTGCATCTTCCCTCTCCACAATGTCTATGGACATATATTTAGAAAGATTATCATTCACATCTCTTAAAAACTGCTCCATTACGCCCATCTTACTTTTCCTAAAATGTGCAATATCAGATATATCAAAATTATCTACTCTAAAGTGATTATGCGGCAAGGAACCTTCCTTGTATGTAATGACATTTGTATCTGTCTTTAATTTTTTTCTAAACTCACCAGTCTTTGAATCTATTACATACAATCCGTTACTTTCTCGATCATATCTCTTGAAAGTTTTATGTTCCAAATTGAGATACATCCCTGGATCAATAACAATCTCCAAGAATCTGATAAAATTCACCTTACCTGTTAATTTATCTTTATGTCTCCATGATGGGTCATGATAGAAAAGCTTACCTGTGAGATTATTATACATAAAAGCCTCATGCTTAGGCGTTCTCATTGAATTTATCAGGAGTTGTGCAAGTAATCTGTTTTCAAAATAAAAACATTTATTGCACTGCTCGCTATCAAACAAATCAATCTTTTGGATTTTTACATCCTCATACTCTTTCATAATACTTTCTTTAAATTGCTTTTCTGTCACCTCACCCTTACGGAACAGCACCAATGCAGTTGCGCCAAAGGTCCACTGAACTGCTGCCGCCTTAAATTCATATACTGCCGAATCTAAGATATTGTATTTGTAATAATCCTTATTAGACTTCTCGACCCTAAAAATATCAAAGTCAGCATCAATATTTTCTATATTGTAGGTAACATTAATTCTGTTAGTTAACATTTTCGAAATCCTCCTTACAAATCATATGTAAATTTTCATAACAAACTGTACCATCTTCTCTTATAAGCATCGGAATCTCCACCAAGCACTGATCCACTATGGCACTCGGCTTGTAATTTTTATCTGATACAACATTTATGATATAAACCCGTTTAGCCCCTATAGCCTCCAACTTTCTCAATATATCTTTTCTGATTTCGTCTCTATCCTGCACATATGTAAACTTCCAATTCTTAAAATCAACATACACATCATCAGATAGCTTATAATCGAAGAATTCAAAATATTCCGGCACTGTTATTGGTGATAATTCAATTCCCAATTCTCTTTTCAATATAAACTTACCAGCCACTTCGCCCAATGCACCTTTATAAATATTATGAAACAACACTGGACTAAGAAGATATTCATTCATTTCAAATTTCAATGCATATCCCATTTCTTCAAAATGAGCTTTCATTCCGGGATATCTAAGTATCGCCTGCAAACCGGATTCCTTTTCACTCATTTCATAAATAGCAACTTCATCAGAATTCCCCTTTATTTTAGCTCTTTTACTGTTTTTAAATGCCACCTTGTCGTTTCCAAAATCTATAGTAACATCATTGAAATCTGAATACTGTGAGTAAATATACTGGTTCCGCTTTTCTCCACTTGTAATATAAAGTTTTTGAAGATATTCATTATTCTGCCAGTCATATGTACTTGCCGTCGGATACTGTAATACCAACGACCTTAACTGTTCCCACAACTGCATACTTTCAATAGTCCAATCCTTTGCCAACATTCTTCGAATCGTCCAAAGACCAACCGAGGATATCTTTTCCGCCTTATTAAGCATAAGGTTTTCGTCCGGAAGATAATCCTTTCCAATTGTCTCTCGCATAGATACAATTGCTTTCATTTCAGGTGATAATATACGTTTATTTATTTCACCAACATACAATTTCTCTAACAGTTCCGACTCAACAAACAAGTATATATTAGGACTCTTTACAAATGTTCTACACATACGCCCCACTGCTTGTAAAACCATTCGGCTAGCTTGCACAACTACACTCTTTAACTTATACAACTTGTTTAAAGTGAATTGGTCACTTCCTGTATAAGAACGAAACGCAAGCTTTAACATTTGGTCCTTTTCAGAATAATTCATTTCACCGTTCTCGTATAATTCCTCAATTTGAAACAACATCTGCAACAAATCATGAGATGTTATTGTCTCATCCTGATATGTATTTACTGTCATATTAGTTATATTTCCCAGATACAATGCATCGAAATCCTTATATAAGAATCTCTTGTCACCTTCGGCAAACTCTCCCAGTTGAACAACTTTTTTACCTTTCAGAATCTTATATTGTAAATTCTGTCCAGCACCTATAGTCTGATAAGATGACATAACAAATATCTTTTCTCCACATGACAATCGCTGCTGCAATTCTTCCTTATCTTGTTCAAAATTGTCGCTTTTCAAGAAACAAACACTACTATTACTCTGCTGTGTCTCCATCTGAGAATATTCAAACAACTGCTGCAGAACGCCTTCATCCATGCCGGGATTGTTCTTTTTCGGCAATGCCATTCCCAAGTACAACATTGATTGAATATCTTCATTCCTATTAAAAATACACATTGATTGAAGTACATTGCAGTATCTTATTATCTGATATTCGTTATCTGTTATATTGGTGATAATGTTTGAAGCATAACGTGCAAATTCTGCATCCATAAATGTTTTGCAATAATCTTCTGCATTGAATCCTTGTATATTACTGCTGATTACTTCCCCATGTACATTTATCTCGCCATCTGCATAAGCGCTCCATCTTTTTTCTAATGCAGTTCTTGTTTTGTCCTTTAAATAACCCGGCGTCTTATGAAACCTGTCTTTTAACCGCTCCTTCAAATATCTCAAATCATAATTTCCAACAACTGTATCAACTTCAGCAGTTGCCGATATCCCAAACACAGTTGCTTTTCCTGCAAGGTATAACATGATTTTTTCAGGAGTATCATATACCTTAACAAATTTAAGATTTGTATTGTCATGATGAGAATCATTATCCTCAAATTCATAATACTCCATGCCAACTTGATAGAAGCTTCTATCCTCCAATATCAGTTCACGATTATTTCTAATCATTTGGCAAGTTTCACCCATCAACAAATCTCTTTGCTTATTAGTTAATTCTAATCTTTTTAGGATTGTACTAATAGCATTCTCCAAATTCATCGCATCCATGATACCGCTTCTGGAGCTATTTATAATTTCCATGTAATTTCTTGCCCATTCTATAGAAAATAACCTAAAATGCAAAAGAAATACATTAATCTCACGCAATAAGCTATATAACACAATATCCTTCTCTTTGTTTCTGTTCTTGAAAAAATCATCTTTCCCCTCAAAGAAAACATCAATACGATTGTCTTCTTTATTTAAAGATGAGCGGATATACTGTGCCCCTTCTTTTAAAACCGTATGGAATGAACCATCATTAAACAAGAAAATCTGTCTCTGATCCACTAAATCTTCTTTGGTTTTTATACTTAACCTTACATGATAATTCTCTGCAATTTCTCTTGCTTCATCCATTAGTGTTGTAAATGTATTTCTATTCCCTAATTTTTCAACCTCATCCATAGCTTGTCTCATACTGGAAGAAAAATCGTTTGGATTCAAAGTACGATATATCTGACGAAACAACTGTATATAGTCTTCCTGCATTGCCAATGACTTATCAATCAGCTCACTTTGTATAGTATCCTTCGTTGCATCAAATTCATCAATAACAATTACTGCGTTTTCTATTAAATCCGAATTCAAAAACTCATAACTGGAATCAATAAGAATAGAATTTCTCTTCATAAACTTACTGACACTCATTAATATTATTTTGTAATCGTCTGTAAATACTGCAGGATATAATTGCCCAATCCATTTATATTTAGCATCAGTTCTAATAGCATTTTTTCGCTGTGTCTTTGTTTGAAATCTATTCTTTAAATGTTTAGTAATTTCATATCGAAGCTGCCTGTCCCCTTCTGTTATTCTGTCAGCCAATTCTTTTATATATTCCTTATCGGCATATCTTTTTTCCACAGCATTACGATAAAGGGAAACATCCTTGCATAATTTAAGATACGCATCCGTTTTCATTTCCTCCGGCACTTCAATCTCAAGAATTTTTTCTACAACCTCATCAAAATTAGAGCGTAATCTCAATATATTACGCTTATAAAGCTCCTCACTCCCATATGCCGCCCTCAATGCATCTTCTGGTAAATTCTTATTTAAAGTTGTCAGGTAAATGATTTTGGTATCATCACCAATTGAATCCGCATATTCTTTCATTGCCCGTGCCGAATCATAAGTTTTTCCATTGCCCGTTGGTAATTCGCACATATACAAACCATGTTCATGTTGTTGCATAACATCTAATAAGTAATCTTTCAACACCAAACCTCCTTGTGGTTGCTTATTTCTTGCATGATTGGTAACAGTAAAATTATATATAATTTTATCATAGAACGGAAAAAGAATTGCCGCATATTTGCGTCAATTCTTTTTAGAATATATTTCCATATTTTGTTTTATCAAATCAGTCATAGCATTCCTAACACTCTGTGGTTCTAATACCTCTACATATTGTAATCCTAATAACCATCCAAGCAAGATAACAGACGCAACTGCATTAAAAGTAACTAACAACATACCCTCTGTGTATTCCGAAATTGTAATCCTCTTACCAAATTGATCTATAAAAGGGCCAACTAACGTATCCGGAATTCTCACAGTTATTACCTGTTCTTTTCCTGAAAACATACCCATCCGTCTTGAAACATATGTATTAGCATTAAAAATACGGAACTGGCTTTTACCAGCTCTTGGTATATCGGACAACTTGATATTATCAAGTTTATCCACTCTATAATTTCTTTCACTTAATACACCATCTTTTTCTTTTACATCATATCCATACAAATAATACCTATCATTTGCCCATATTAAAGCCCAGGGGTTCATGTTATATCGTCTATCCGACTTTTTTACCAACTTCTTATTTCTATCCCACACCATATAATCAAAACTTATCTGAACCCCCTTAGATAGAGCTTCCTGAATCAAATTTACATTATAGAGAATTTTCTTATTCTCTGCTTTTGCAATATTAATCCCTAACACGCTTCTATCCAGTTCTTCCGCATCATACAGACTCATAGTATATTTCAATTTATCAATCATTTTGGTGGCAATACTTTTCTCAATGAAATTAGACGCATTAACGGAATCAATAATAAGTTTCATCTCTTCCTTTTCCAAAAGTCTGTTTCCAATGAAATAACGAGCATTCCTTCCACGACCGGAAATTACATCTACCCCTAATTCATTTCTTAATTGTTTTATATATCGCAGAATACTGTCTTCACTACAGTAATAACCTTCTGCATCCATGTGAACCAGAATATCCTGCATAGAAATCTGATGTTGTTCGTCTGTATATGCTGTCAGAATCTTATATAATGCCAATACTCTGTTTTTTTCGAAATCACTCACAATTTACCTCTTTCTTTTATTCAACAAGATCAATCTTATGTCTTTCACACCATTGCCTTGCTATTTTTTCATAAGCTTCATCACGATATTGGTACCACTGTTTCTCCAGATTCAAGTCATACAATTTATCCTTAAATCTTCTAAAAGCGCCTCTTCCCTGGATTGCCCCTGCCAATACATTCTGATTCTTTCCCTCCGGAAGCTCGTATATAAACTCTTCCATTATTCGATACTCGTTGATATCGTATTGTCCCGGTAACGGTATATAATCCTCAACAAATCCCTCTTTGATATCTTCAAAAAGTTCCGGATTGTCCTCACCATCCACCATTCCATCAAACAACATCAGAACTTTTTCGTTTTGGGTATCATAATAATATTCTGTTTCCATACCGGCAAATTCCATTGCCTCGATTATGTCTTCTAATTTTACTTTCATCTTTTATCCTTATTTCATGTTCTTTTTTAATTTGTTCCCTAGCCCGAGGAACATTTTTAGCATCCATTTGCATTATTCTCTAAAATATACTTTATTCTTTGTTTTTCCGTAACTTTTAAGAATATCCAATTTTGCTGCCTTCGATAACAGTCGACTTGCCGTCTTTATTTCCGCTTTCAATAATTTTGCTGCAATAGAGCTATTTATTTCTTTATTTGTATCGAGATAGTGCAAAATTATCTGCATTCTTGTCCTTTCCAATTCGGACATTGATTCGGACATTGATTCAGACATTGTCTCATTTCCTTCAAAATTTTGAGGGACATCATAGTTCAGATTCGGCATCACTACAGTAAACTCATATCTGTCTGAGCGGAATGATGGTCTTTTACTCTCATTATAATTAATTTGAAATTCATATCCACTGATAATCTTTCCAAATCCACTACCTTTACGCTCCATATATCCAAGCCGGTTGAATACATCGGCAAGAACCGGATTTCTTCTGGTAGAAGCTACTGTAAATGGATCTCTGTCTTGAATCATGGAACCATCCGGCATTCCTCCCGGGGAATAAATTTCCATTCTGTCATCATATATGTCAATATGCACTTCACTTCCATTCACCAGATAGTCACGGTGAGCCAAAGCATTAACAAGTGCTTCGTGATAACTTCGCTCTACATACTCCGGCATTTCTTCTCTTGAATTTGCAATCTTACGCCACTTCATTTTACAATTACGCTTGATGAATGCCTCTCCATTTTCAATCAGTGAAATAACACTACCTGAATACTCCACATCATCTAACGCATCAACTGCGCCACCACTTTTATTTAATCCATTCCACCTTGTACAAAATAATCTTGAACAACGAATCGGACTTTCATCCGCAAGTAATGCCCCTGCATTTGTTAATTCGCACCGCTCATTTACCAATCCAAATGAAATCTTTACCATCAAAGCTATTCCCTATCCACCTAAATTACTTATAATACCTTCTCTCCTTCACATTCAAAGGTATCCTTCAAAAAAATCCTGTATTCTCTTCTTTGTGTATTTATTCTCAACTTCTTTTAATATGTACATCGACAATTCATTTAGCGAACGAGTAAGTGCTACATAAAGCTTATTCTTGGTCTTATTCATCTCGGTATTATCGTCAAATAAATATGCCGCCAAATCGTTAGTAAGAATAAACAAACACTTCTCACCCTCCATTCCCTTTATGTAGTCTATTGATTTTACAAAAATCTTATCTTCCTGTTTTATTGGGCTTTCGTCTTCAAAAATATTTATGATAATGCCATATCTTCTTGAATCTATTTTTTCACACTTGCTCAGTAATGCCATTGCATCTTTTTTCTTTCCCGTATTCCTGTACTTTTCAATCATCTTCCCAGCATAATAATACGCTACTTTTTTTACTGTCAGAGTATCTTTGGTTGGATGATTCTCAGACAACAATGGTTCAAGCTCTTCCGCTAAATTCTCTCTCATATTATTTTTCTTGTAGTCATGCGTTTCATATACCCCTTGCTTCTGGGATATATACATCAAATCATATTTTTGACTTTCAATTAACGTGCGACAATCAATTTCACTTTCATAATATATTGACAATTGTCTGGAATCTTTTTCAGATTTCTGTTTTTCATTTTCATCTACTAAACGATTTGACAGTTCTAAATGTAATTGCGGACATCTATGGCATTCCGATATATATCTAACATTTTGCTTGTATATAGACATAAGATTCCTTAAGCATTTAAAACCTTTTAAATCCTGTTTTGGATCTCCCATCAGCAACATGGGGATTCCCATTCTACTTAATTCTTCTATAATTTCTTGCATATGCTTATCTATATCCTGTACTTCATCTATACAGATTGCGCCGCAATATTTTGCAATTGCATTTTTAATGATTACTCTGCCATTCTTTATACTTTTTGTGTCCTTTGATTTTTTACATAACACCCATTTAGCATGTTCAGGAATTACTGTTTGGTGAAGTACATTCAACTCATCAAGTCTTTTAATCTTTGCATTTTTATACTTTGCATCTTGGGGTAAATCCGAAATAGAAATTTTTTCATATTTCTTTCCATAAAGTAAATGATAATACGGTTTTATTATTTCTCTATACAGAAATGAATGAATCGTACTCACTATTATATTTTCCGGGATTTGTACATAATGTTCACATAATTTTCTACGAATGCAATCTACGGCACTATTAGTAAACGCAACGCAAAATATTTTCTTATTCTCATCTATTTGATTACGAAGAAGTATTATTTTATCTGACATCTTTGTAGTCTTTCCTGCTCCGGCCCCCGCTATATTTATTTCCACTTTATAACCCCTCTTCCTGCTCTTGAGAAAGAAAATCTAATACATCTTGAATATGTTTGGGCATTTGAAATCCTTCTAATCCACCACTAGCTAAATCCTTACAAATAGTAAACATATCTGATGCTTTTGCATTTTTCCATGCTTCTGTAAGCTGCTCAGCTGTCATATTACTCCAACCGAAAACTTCTCCATATTTTTCCTTCAAAATATTAAAGTTGTCACCAGTATTTACAATTTCCGGTTCTAAGGTATAATACTCTGTTGTCCTAACACATATTTCTTTATCATCATTATACTTATCATGTCGTTTCTTTGCATCAGGTTGGTCATCATAATCTCGTATAATGCCCAATTTGTTACCTGAACCTTCATTGATTTTTTTCCAAATATTCATTATTTTCTCAAATCCCTTATGGAATGATAGCAATTCAATCTCACTCAAAGATACTTGCGAGTCAATATAAGAGCGAATTAGTAATTCTTCTGATATTCCCTCAAACAAAACACATTTCTTAGAGAAAAAAAGCTTAAAAAGATCCAAATTAGGATTCTTTGCTAAATATGCTATATCTTCATCTTCTAATTCGTCAACAAACGAAAATGCTTTTCCCTTATGTAAAACCACCACATTTTTCAAATTCATTTTATTAATAAATTCAGTACTATGCGTGGAGTAGAATAACTGAACAGTTTTATTCTTATCTGTAAATGCTTTTAGAAAACTGACCATCAATCTAGTATTGTTAATGCATAAATGAGCTTCTGGTTCTTCAATCGTCAAAACATTCAGAGCAGTATCCGAATTTTTACCAATCAACGAATTAATCAGAACAAACAACAATACTAAGTTACGATGTCCCAACCCTTGCATTGACAGTTCTTCTTCTGAATACCCTAATCTTACACTGTTTAAAATAGATTGCATTGGTGGCATATTAGGAAGAATATTAATATGTGAAAAAAACTTCTTTGCCTCTTTTAGCTCCGATGTATCTTGCCAGTTTATTATGTCATTGATATCACTAATTTTTTTTAAAGACTCAAAGAAATGGCTATATTCTTTTTCTATTTTTAATTTATCCTGATCTGAAAGTCCATCTTTCAATAAATCAACCAAAAATTTTGAACCTAATTGATTTTTAGTTCTTGAAAAATCGTCTCTTTCTGCCTCAAGAGCCTCATATTTGAACTGCTTTAATGTGTCATATGATATATTACTGCCATCAGAAACCTTTACTGAGTAATTATAATATTCTACTGGTAAGAGATTCATTTTAACCTCATTCAAATTCGCATCATTGATTTCATTCTCAGATACAATTTCCTTTACCATTCTGAATATATCTTCACAACTCTTAGGTGCAAACTCATATTTTATACCATATTGAATTTTCCCATCTCTAATTTCATATGACAAATCCTTGACATAATACTCCTCCGCACCACTTGCCTGAATATTAACTTCAACACTTACTATTGGCAATAATTCTACAAATTGCTCAATAGTAATCTCGTCATTCTTAATTTTATTCTGGTTTTCAATAATTTTATTGTAATAACACTTTTTAGTTTCATTATTTATATCAGACCATGATAATTTCTTACTGATATGTGTATTATCATCGGTTAAAAAAGGAAGCGTAATTGCTTTTAAGAAATTACTCTTACCACTATTGTTTTCTCCTATAATTGCAACTGTTTCTGCTAAGCCTATGTCTATATTCCTTAAATTCCTATAATTGCATACTTTTACATGTGTAATCTTCAAATCTTCACTTCCTTTTCACAATACAGCTATCAATTGTTAAGTAGATATATTTTTAAATAATGCCTTCTCCAATCACTCTTTGTACTTCCTCCGACTTTATCAACATCCTCATCTTCTCACTACCATCATCAATCTCAGGCTTTCCACACCTAAGACTATCCGTATGTTCAGATACACAACAATCCTTATACCAGCATTCACCCATAAGCTGCCCCTTAACAGACCACTTCTCGTTTTGTGTAAATTCACCCACCAATGATTTCATCACACGCTCTGTAGAGTATCTCTTAAAACCTGCCAAGTACTGTAATGTCTTCTCATCATCAATCTTTGACAAGTTGATTCTATGATTCTCAATTGCTGATAAAACCTCTTCACGAATTTTGATTTTATCTGTCTTTCCGGTACCTGTCCATGCCACCAGCTTATCAAAAGCAAGAATCAGGTATTCAAAACAAATCATATCCAGAATGATAATCTTCCCTTCTGCCTTATCTTCTATTGATTTCAACATACGATACTTATTACGAATATCCTGATTATCAACCACACAATCAAACGCAATATAATACTTATCGTCCTCTTTAATGTCTATCTCTGCCAATGCATCCAATAAGCCCTGATTGCTTTCTTTACTTTCGACCACAAGTGCATCATCAAAGAAAAGCTGATTGACTAACTTCCAGAAGTGGAGTCCAGCACCAGTGTCTTCTGTCCATAAATATTTCATATCACAACTCCTCTTCCAGTGTTATCCTATTATTGCCAAACTTCAGCACCTTAAAACTCTTATCTGAAACATTGAGGCCATCACAATTTCGTAGGAAAAGCATATATTGATTCGACGGCTCAAAATTAATAAAACGTCTGATCTCATCATTAATCAAATTATCTGCATTATCGACTACAATAAAACTATCTCTGCACTGTTCAATCGATTCTGAGAAATTATCTGATTTGTAGTTAAACAACTTTATAGCTTTGTATTCATTAGTTAATCGTAGATCTTCTAACATTTCATAAAGCACTGTTTTTCCAGTACCACTATCTCCACCAACAAGAGTAATCCTGTCATCAAATTCTAAATCGTATGAAAATGGATCTGCTTTAAATGTAATATTCTTATAAATCATCTGCTTCTCTCCTTTCATACTCCTTACTCCACCAGGCATTATAACCTCTCCCTCCGGTCACTATATCAGAATCATTGAATCTGATTTGCACATCATCCGGGATATCAAAAAGCGTTGGTCTGGACATGTAAATTTTTATATTATCCATAGAAAAAATGATTCTAAGTACATTCGGACCACATTCTTCTACATTTACTACCTTATCAGGATGCTTTACGATATTAAGTAATGTCTTGCAGCCAGATGACAAATTACGGATTGTACCTAAACCATATTTTGTTTCAATGTGCTTGTCTGGTGTCAGCTTTGCCTCATCTACTTTCTGAATGAGATTTATTTCATATTGGGACATTTCTTCATTACTTGTATTCAAATTGAAATACAAATCGTTTTGAAGTATCCAGTCGTTGGAATCTTTTTTTTCTGTATATATATATATCATTCGGTGTCACTCCTTCTCTCTATCATAATCAGGAACAAATGTTGCCATTTCTTCATAATATCCAGCAATACAATTTAAGTTATCACCTATCTTTTTGAATATCTCCACAAACATCTCTAAATCAACAACTTCATTTCCATAATTTTCGATATAAAAATGATATTCGTCATCGGCATTAAACGGATACCGTGAAAAATCCATATTTTTCATCTTTGCATTAGCATTATGATCTTTATCTATTTTGTCATATAATTCTAAAATATAGTCGTCCAGTTCTTTTGTCATTTCCTTAAATTGTTTTCGTTGTTCTTTATCGGTTTCAAAACCTATCATACGTTTCTTTACTGTGTTCCATATTTGCCTGATATCGTGACCTCCACAAAATGACTCTTTCATGTTCAGCAACATATCCAAAGACCAGTTTATAGATTTTAGATACAACTCTATTGCATGGTTTGCCGAAAACAGCATTGGGAAAACTACAATATCCGCCTTTTTATCTCCATTATCCTGCAAACAATCTTGTGCAAGCATTATCGCTGCCTTCATGTATCCATCAGCAATAATCATCATATCATGAATGGGTTGATGCTGTCTGGTTCTCCAATTCATATATGCTGTTTTGTCTATATCTACATTATACGAAAAAATCTTTTCCATTCATTCACCTACTTTTCAAAACTATATATTTAAATTTCTAAAATGCCTAAAATCTATAAAATATCAACCAAATACCTTCCACCAATTAATGAAAATAACACTTTTGATGGAAATAATCTTTCACCCATACTGGAAAACCCAGCAACAGTCATAGTCCAATCACTGTACTCATTCGGCAACCTATAACATATAGGCTTATCATTTTCAGAGATTGTTACTAATGGAGTTCCATTCTGTGAAAATCCAACAGAAAGAACATAAAACTCATTTTGTCCACTATGTAATGGCAACATGGGTTGCTTATTAATATTCTTATAAACCATTGCACCTCTTTGATTATAAAAATAATTTTTGTCATCTTCTACTATAGGATCAATCGGTAATTTGTTTCTCATTATTTTATAACGTTCGTTCAAGTTCTCGCAGACAAAAGCATTATAATATTCTGGTTGCATTTCTATCTTACTATTACGAATCTCATCTGCATCTGAAAATTGATTCATAAATTGAAGAAGTGCTACAAAAGCCACTAAATCATCCGAATAAATTCCAGAAAAAGATTTGTACCAATAGTCATTAATCTCACAAATTACCCGATATAATTTTTTATACAAATCAAGCTGTCTTTGATTCAATGCAAACCAGCCCGAATCTAAAAGTGTCTTCTTCATTTTCCCATCTTTATAATCTCCAGTTAACGATATCTTCAATGATTGCATCAATCGAGATATCAATCCAGCAAGCATATCAGCCATTCTGATTCCAATATAATCCTTAGAATCTTCTTCGATGACATTTTTAAGTCCTACATTCTTTGCAGAATTCAATGTATGCGATTCTTTTCCTTCTCGGTCAATCATCAACTGATATTCATTAACATTCATCTCTGTCAACAATTTCTTAAATCCATCAAAAGGTGCAAAATAGGACCAATCTAATGTTTCGGGTACCTCTGTGTCCTCAAGCAGTAAAAGTATTTCCTGAAATGCTTGATTCTCATGCTCTTTCAAAGCAGTATTCGCTTGATTTTTAATAATCCTATCTTCTAAAAAAGACCGTAGTTCTTTAACAAATATTTGTGGCTCTTTATAAATTGCTTCTATCACATTTTGTGGTCGATATACATTGATAGCCTTAATTATTGAGTATTTCATGTAATCAATATCAACAAACATAGAATTATGATAATTTACAAACAGCTGGCTAATAACATACTCTATTTTGCTAAACACAGAGAAATAAATAATTATTTTCTCGTCAAATAGTGATACAAGGTCTTCATATAACTCAATCGTATGATTATTAAGAGAAGCAAACCCAAGCCTAAAATCTTTTACTTTCATAGTCTGACTCTTTAATTCTCCGTCTTTTTTTCTATAATCATACTTCGATTCAAAAGCAAGGTATCTGTCAGAAATACATTCATCATCTTCTGCTTTCCACCCTACAATTCCTGTTATGAAATTATCATAGTAATTATTCGCGGTAACAGTTTCATAATTAATCTTTCTACTATGCTCTGTTTCATCATAGAAAAAAATGTACTTCATCTTCAACGCCTTCCTACTGATTATTTTTTGAATCACCATAATGTATCGAATCTTCCGCAACCTTCATCACCTTATACTCTGGCTCATATTGATAAATCTTTGCAGAATTATCTACTTCATTTCCTATATCTTCTGTTATGGAATACTCCTCAAAATTCTCCACCTGTTCCATAACTTTATTGAATACTTCCGGACTATACTGTGGTGGATAACCATTCTTCACCAAGCAGATTTTTATATCAAGTTTTAATTGGTTACGAACATTCTGATTATTGAGCCAATCAGCAAATGAGGATTTTGTATCAATAATATCCTTTATCTTCTTAGCTAATGCTTTACATTTATCATTGACTGCAACACCATCTACCTCTTTATCTGTTCCGTACTCAAAGCTATATTGGTCACGCAGAGAAATCAAAATATCATAGAATGCTTTTTCCTCAAATGTTAAGCCAATTTTTCGAAAACTCTCTCTATTTTCGTTCATCTGACGAAGAATAGCTAAAGCCTGTTCCGTTGCAATCTTAATGATATCCTCTGATGCCTTTTCCTGTGTCTCACCGGCTTCTTCAGCAGTAAGATGTTTACGTCTTTCATGATATTCTGCAATCGTCTTTTCCAACATTTCCTGAAATGATTTTGCAGCTAACTGATTAACTTTTCCATATTCCTTAATTTGTTTACGGATCATTTTCACAAGAAGTTCCAATTTAGTTGCCGGCATTTTGACATCAGATAATTTTTCAAAATATTCCGGAGAAAAAATATCTTCTTCCTCTCCGCTTTCAAGAACACTTTCCACCTGATTATATTTTAATGCTTCTTCAACCATCTTTGAAACTGCACGATTCATCGTATCAGTGTCTACTTCACTTGTTCCGCTCATCTTACGAACAAAACCTGCTATAGCCATAAAGCATTGTGCAAGTGCAGATTCTTCTTCCCCAAGATAACCGGAAGGCTGACAAATATCAAAAGCTGCCCTCATTCGTTTTACTGTCTTTAAAAAGTAGGTTTTGAAAGAAACTTTCTGAACACCTTTATTTCCTTCCGACTGTAATTCTTCTGTTGATACAAATACATATTCCGCTGCTTTTGCAAGGAGTCTGTATCGTTCTATAGGATCACATTCCGGATTTAAAAACGGTAATAAATCATAACCTGTGAACATGTTTTTCAACACTTCTAGTTCTTCTCTAAACACTGATGTAGCCTGCTCAACATCATCGGATGTCGGTGCAACAGATGTATCTCCTCCATATACCTTCATAGCTTCACGCATATTGTCGCGAATACCAATATAGTCGATAACCATACCATATTCTTTCCCCGGATATTTTCTGTTTACACGGCTTATTGTCTGTATCAGCAAATGCTTTTTGAGAGGTTTATCATTATATAAATATGTAAGGCAAGGAACATCAAAGCCCGTAATCCACATATCTACAACAATGACAATACTGAAATTTGATTTTTCCTGTTTAAAAGCAGCATCCAATTCTTCTGAACGCTTATCATTTTTAACTCCGCCAAGATAATCATACATATCTTTTTCATCATTACTGCCAACACTGGATACCATTGCCATAAATGGCATTGGTTTCAATTCTTTCAGTTCCTCTTCTGTTACAGAAACCCCATCCGGTGATTTCTTTTCCTCAAACCATTCCGGGTATTTATCCTTAAACTTTTGTAATAATGCATAAGCAATCTTTCTATTAGAACATACAACCATTGCTTTTTGTATTCTATCCGGATCACCTGCACAAGACGCAACATAATGGTTGTGGATATCTGTAGCAAGACGCTCAAGTCTGGAAGGCTCACCAAGAATTATTTCCATAGAGCTCATTGCTTTCTTACTTGCTTCGATATCCTCATATGTTGCACCATCATCTGCACATTTTTTATAATAATTCTCAATTTCTTTTACTTTTTTATTATCAAGCAATACCTTTGCAATACGCGGATGATACTTAATGGAAACAGTAAGTCCATCTGCAACTGCCTGATCCATTGTATATCGATCAATTTCATCACCAAAGGTCTGATAAGTTTCCGCAATAGGCGTTCCGGTAAAACCAACGAAAGTAGCATGTGGAAATGCTTCCTTCAATACTTTTGCATATGGTTTTGAAACCATAGCTTTCATGTTTTCATCGGCATCTTTACTAAATTGAATTTTCTTAGAATGTTCAAGCTGAGTTCTGTGAGCCTCGTCTGAAAAACATATAATATTCTGCCTATCATTGATAAGTCCGATTTTATCATCTTCCCTATCACAGAATTTCTGAATGGTACAAATATAAAAACCACCACTTTGTCTTGCACCAAGCTCCTGCCTTAATTGTGTTCTGTTTTTTACAACAGATACTTCTCCCAGATTAAGAAACTCTTTACTCTTTGTAAAAAGCTTTGAACCTTGTTTTTGCAGTTCATCTCTGTCAACAATTAATATAATTGTTGGTGAACCGATTTCCGGAATATCAGTACAACGAAGTGCAAGCTGACGTGCAAGAAAAGCCATCGTATATGTTTTTCCACATCCGGTTGCTCCAAAATATGTACCACCTTTACCACTCCTAGTAACAACAGAATTTACAATACTTTGTTTTAAAAGTTTTGCTGCAAAGAACTGAGGATATCGGCATACGATTTCTACTTCATCACAGTCGTAAATACTATCTTGGAAATAGATATAGTCCCTAAAAATCTCCACGAACCGCTCTGGTGTATATATACCCTTTATCATAGTTTCTGTTTCTGCAAAAGGAAGAGTGGATACAACATCTCCTTCGTTTACTCTACGCCAAGCATAAAAATGCTCGTAAGGTGTACGTACTGTACCTAATCTTGTTTTCACACCATCTGAAATGCAAGCCAAAGGGCAATAATGTAAAAGGTGTGGAATATCTCTCCAGTATCGAATATTAATTTGTTCCCAAGCATCATAAATAGTCGCATTCGCATCAGCGGGATTTTTCAACTCGATGACACACAGAGGTATACCATTTACAAACAAAAGCACATCCGCTCTACGATTTTCTTTTTGACCATTGTTTGTATATTCCACTGTAAACTGATTCACTACACGGAAGATATTCTTATCCCAATTATCAAACTCAATAAGCGGTATCATTCTTGGCAATCTATCTTGCGGCGTAAACTGAACACCATTTACCATCCAGCCATATACTTTATGCAAAGTAGCAAAATCACTTTCCGCACCTACAAGACGGACATTATCATATATCTGTGTCACCTCGTCTTCTGTCAAATCCGGGTTGGTGTCTGCTATAAACTTCTTGAAATCATCAGCAATCAGTACATCTCTTTTTGTGACACGAGAGATATTATTGCCAGAAGAATACTTCCAACCTTCCGCTTCTAAAAATTCAATGAAGGCATATTCATATTCTGATTCACAATAATGACCATTGTATTCTTTTAATCTTGCCATAGACTATGCCTCCTTTGCTTTTGTCGCCTCTTCTATTGAGCCTTTAATAAGAATTGGACAGATGTCTTTTATTTGTGCTTTGAGTTTTTCGTTAATCTCTTTTCGTATTGTGTATGCTTCATAGATACCAACTATGGATTTTTGAACGTCAATAGATGGAAGTGGCATTCGTACTTCTTTCATATCATCAAGGCTAAATGTTTCTCTTGCACTCCCCCACGAATGAAAACGGGCATAACGATCAAATTCTGTTCTGCAAAAAAATAAATACAAATATTTAGGAAGTAGTTTAGTATTATCAGTTTGTATTACAGTTGATATTGACGATACTAAATAGTTCTCTTCCGACTGATTCAAAGCTATCGACATTTTATCTGCTCTTCGTGAAGTGTCAGAAATAAAAGCAATCATTCCAGGCTCTACTACCTTGTAATTTTCTAGAGAAACTCCCTCCATATTAGCTTTAGTATTGATGAATTCTTTACTTGTTGCTATACCTCGTACAGAATCCAACTTGAGATTACCAATATTTTTTTGATTGACCTCTTCTATATAGAAACCAATTGCTTCACAAGGCATCTCTCGCCTCAAATCTTCAATATACGCATCACAAACAAGTTTTATATCATCCAAGCCACGCTCATAGCTTTTCTGATTTTCCAGCATAGCATTATAGATATCTACATAATTTTGTTGAATTGATAGTGGCGGCAGTTCAAGTTCAATATCACAAAACACATCCCAATCCAGATTTGAACGAATACTTCCATCACTACAAAAAGCACCATATCTATCCTTTTCCTTAGAAAGAAATTTCATAAAGAAATACAACGGATTAACGATATCCGTCGCAACAACTTCAAACGTTGTATATGCAGGAGATACCAATATCGGAACATCTTTGTTGTACATACTTACTCTAATGCATTCATCTCGACCTGTTTGCATCCCGCTATAAACAAAACGATTCTTTCTAACCACTTTATACTTAGTTTCATCTAAACCTTCAGTATTTGCAACAGTAGGCATAAACTCTTTATGAATATTGATTCCAAAAAAATCTCTAATACCAAGATTGTTTCTTTCATCAACTATTTCTATCAATTCTCCGATTTTATATTTAGTCAATCCCATATCCAATCCCCCTAAATGCTTCCTCCAGCATCTGCTGGGATTTCTTTTCTTGTTTCATAACCTCTTTCATTTCAGATTGAATACGAGCCATTTCTTTTTCATAATCAATTTCTAAATCATGGTCAATAAACTCAATATATTTGCTTGGTGTAAGTGCCCAACCTTTACTTTCAATTTCATTAATGCACACACTACGGTAAAGTTCTGGCATCTCATAGGCTGCTCCATCAGTTCCCTCACATTGCCATGTGTGATAAATATCTGCTGACTTCTCAATTTGTTCTGTATCCAACCGAACTTTCTTTTTGCTCTCACCCTTAACAGCATTTTCTGTCCATTGGCGTAAATCCATAAAGAGCATCTCATGCTCGCGGTTTCGGAGATTTCTTCCATGATATTTTCCGCCTTTTTTATTCTGATTCAGTATCCAAAGAGTAACACTGATATCTGTTGTAATAAACAATTCTCTTGGTAGAACAACGATAGCCTCAATTTTATCATTCTGAATCAGTTCCTTACGTATTTCCAATGTATCACTATCATTCAACGCACCATTCGCAAGAAGGAATCCTGCTACTCCATCAGCTTTCTTCAAATGTGAAAGTATATGCAAAATCCATGCATAATTTGCGTTGCTTTCAGGTGGCGTTTGATAGTCAGACCAACGACCGTCATTTTTCAAATTGTCATTATACCAGCCTTTCAGATTAAAAGGTGGATTTGCCATAATATAGTTAAAGTGTAACCCCTTGTGTAAATCATGTGTAAATGATGAATCTGCTTCTTCTCCTAGATTATGGCTAATTCCACGCAAAGCCAAATTCATTTTCGCAAGGCGATATGTAGCCGGTTCTTTTTCCTGACCATATACATTGATACCATTTAAGTTTCCCTGCTTTGACTTTACAAGTTCAGCACTCTGAATAAACATACCGCCTGAACCACAGCAAGGATCATATAAAGTGCCATCATAAGGTTCAATCATAGTTGCAATCAATTGAACCACGTCATGAGGCGTATAAAACTCTCCTTCTTCTTTTGTAGCATTTACTGCAAATTCTTTAAGAAAGTATTCGTATACACGTCCAATAAGATCCTTCTCTTCGCCAAATGCCTTATGGCTGATTTTGTTTACTTCATCAACAATTTTCTTTATATCATTTGCAGCAAGATTTCGTGCCGTAAATGTTCCTTTAACAAAACAACCTTTTAATTGTGGATCTTCTTCCTCGAGTCTCTGCAAAGCAGTATCAAGTGCAACATTTAATCCGGGAGCTGGTGTATTAATAATTGTCGACCATCTTGTTTCTGGTGGTAAATTATACGTTCCATCTGCGAAAGTAGCATCATCAAAAAAGGCTGCTCTAATATTTTCATCTTCCGGATCTAATCCCTGTTCTATCAGTGTTTGCTTTAACTTTTCAATTCCATCTTCATACTTTTCTCCAATAAATCTCAAGAACACGAGTGTAAGCATCATATCTCTCTTTTCAAAGAATGAGCCGGAGTTACGTGCCGCACGTAAGTAATCTCTACAATTAAATAAAATACTATCTAAGTTCAATGCTTTTTCAACTGTTTTCTTCTTAGCCATATTACTTTTCTTCCCTTTCCTCATCTGGAACGAATTCCATAATGTCTTGTATCTCACAATGCAATACTTTACATATTTTTTCCAAAACTTGCGTACTTACATGTTCATTCTTTCCTAGTTTTGCCAGTGCATTTGTTGTAATTCCAGCCTGATCTCTAAGGTCAACTTTCATCATATTTTCATCTATTAATTTCTTCCATAATTTGTTGTATCTGATTGCCATTATTAATCCCTTTCGTATCATTACAACTATTTATCATTTCTTTTTCATTATATCATCAAATCCAGTTTATTTCAATCTGAAATTGATTTTTTCAATCTCTTAAATATATGTAAAGGACAGATATTATTAGTCAATAAAATACCTGTCCATCTTGTCAATAATTCTTCCTACCTACTCCTATTCCAACGTTTTTTATTGTTGTAATAATTCACATTCTGCTCCTCAACAGGCTTCTTATCCGTTTCATCCGCAATGCTCATATAATCATCATACAATTCTGAACTATACATTTTCACATTAAGCTCTTTTAACACCAATGAATGCAGTTTCATATCCGCTTCAAAATCATCAACAGAAAATTGGAATAGCTCTGCTTTTACCTTTACTGGCACATTATCATATCTGCCATAATTATTACGGATAACAGATGATATTTCTTTTGCCCGTTCCTCCATAGTTACCGGTCTTTCAACAGCTTGTTCAATGACAGCCACCTCTTCTACTGTTGATTCCAGTATTGAAATATCCTGAACCTCAAGCTCTTCTGCCTGATTCTTTTCTGTACCTATTGTTTCTTCTGCCTCCTCTACCACTACAGCATCCTGAACGTTTCCTACTGTTTCCACAGGTATAGCACTTTCACGCTCCATCATTTCACCAAATTCCCCAAAAGTTAGAATTGGTTCTTTTACCTGTTGCAAGGTAAATGTAGACACCTTTCGATACCTTATCTCTTCTAAATAGTTCAGATATTCCCACTTGTGCGGATATACTAAACCATCAATATTATTGAGAGTATCCTTCCATAATTCATGCGCCTTCTCGCAATTTTCTTCCTGCAATTCTTCAATCTGCTTTCGTTCGAATTCTTCCTTTGTTAAAATCGATTTCGATAACTCTTCAATACTTTTAGAATCAAAATCGATAATCTTCTCTGCCATCAGATACTCCGCATACTCAGGATTCCAACTCTCAGAATTAGAATTTGCCATAAAATACTCAAATTGAATACTATTTCGTTCAAATGCCAATTTTCTCTTTCTCTTGGACAGTTCTTCTTTTCTCTTCCGCTCTGCTCTTTCAGACACCGCCCTTCGTTCTGCTTCAATTCTGGCTTTTTCTCTTGCTTCAGCCTCCGCCTTAGCTTTAGCCTCTACAATCCGCCTAGCTTCTTCTCTTGCCTTTTCTTCTGCAATTCTCTTGGCTTCTGCAACAGCCTTATCCCTGATAGCAACATCAATTCGTTCCATTAGTTCTGCTTTTCCATATCCATCTCCAAGCTTATTACCTCGAATACCCCGATTCATATCCGGCAGGCTAAATGTTACTGTTTTATCTGTTACACGAATCTTCCAACCATCCTGCTACTGTTAAGCTGTCCTTTAAGGACAACCTCATCAAAAAAAAACTCTGTACCTATATGAAAGCTCTGGAAATTCGTGAAAATATGATAAATGCTAAAGATCAATATTCAGAAGAAGAGTATGCTGACAGTTTGCAGCATATCAATGAAAATATCGAAGAAATCAAGCAACATCTGCTTGATGACAATATGGTTGTCAAAAAAGGCACTGACCGCCTTACTGTAAAAAATTATCCAAATTAGTGAAACCTCTTGAATTATCAGACATAAGATGATAATATCTAATTAAACAGAAAGCACCCACTCCAAAGGTGGATGCTCCGAGTTTAGGCTAAAGAAATGTCCTTACGGACACCGCCTATCCTGTTGGCAGACAGGATAGGCATTTTTATTTTTTCGCCTGCTCTTCCTCGAAGAGCTTTTCTCTTTATCGAGAAAGGCAAGCAACGCTATAATCAAGCTACCAAAGGACATCAACAATGCTAATATCCCAATGAAAATCGAAATGATCTCATAAGCCGTCATCGGCGCTAAGCAAGCCCCCCAGACACTTAACGCCCTGTCATGGGTACTTTCCTTAAAGAGTACCCTAACATATATCATATGTTCTGCAAGAACAATTGTAATTTGAATCTTATTTTATAGACCTATCCCCTATAAATATTTTAATACATCAGATAAGTTATTAATTTCCATATCAGCTTTTTCACTCTCATCTGTTATATTCCACAAACTTCCTAATCCCTGTTTTACCCATATAGTTTTCATACCCAACTGTTTTGCGGGTACAATATCATTATCAATACGGTCACCAATCATGACTGCATTCTCTGGCTTACAACAGCTTCTTTCCAATGCAATTTCAAATATGCGCCTATCAGGTTTTGAAACGCCTTCTTCTGCTGATGCGATAATCAAATCAATATATTTTCGTACTCCAAGATTTTCTAATCTCTCAGAAGTTCCTAATGATTGGTTTGCAATTACACCAATTTTATAAATTCTACTTAACTTTTTCAAACAATCTTTAGTATCTGTATACAGCCTCTCGTATTGCGATTCCCATTTAGGTAATTTCACCCCCAATTGCCTTGCTACCTCTAAATCTCCTTTTTTGTTTTCTTTATAAAACGACATGGCATATTTATAAATTTGCTCGTAAGTTAAACCTGATAAATCCGCTATCCTTTTCATCCTGTCTTCATAAACTTTGCTTTCATCAACCAATGTCGACCCAACATCAAAAAATAACCATTTTATTTCATTCTTCTTAGGCAAAAATCCTCTTTGTCTCGCTTCTTCTAGCAGTCTTGGTTGAATTTCTGGATAAGTCCAATTAATCGGTAGTTCATCCATAATTGCTATTTTTTCAATTTCACTGTGAAGCTCTTTTTCAAATGTATGTATATCTGAGAAGAATAATTTTCCAAAAGTCTCCATTCCATCGAAATTATCTGGTGCAGTCACAGAATATATACAAATTGGAGTAATATCAAAAGTTATTGCTCCTGTTTCTTCATATAGTTCTCGTTTGGCTGTTTCAAGAATATCCTCACCATCTTCTCTATGTCCCCCCGGTGCCTCCCATGTATTTCTTTCCTTGTGCTTGCAAAATACCCATTTACCATTATGTCTGGCAATAATAACTGCAAACTTCAGCATTGAATCATTAATACTATCATAAAAATTCACTTTCGTCATATAATGCTCCTTATTAGATTTCATCTATTTTCTTGCCATTATTGCTCTCACAAATAGAGCCAAACTAGAGCCATTTGATAAAACAAATGCCGGAAGCCCGCATAAATACAGGCTTTCGGCATTTTAATCCGTTATTCAAGCTCAATCGTTCCCGGTGGTTTACTCGTCAAATCATACATTACCCTGTTGACGCCCTTCACCTCATTAATAATTCGGCTCATAACTCTCTGGAGCACCTCAAACGGAATCTCCGCTGATTCGGCAGTCATGAAATCAACTGTATTGACGGCACGCAGTGCCACAGCATAGTCGTAGGTACGCTCATCACCCATAACACCGACGGAACGCATGTTAGTGAGTGCCGCAAAGTATTGGTTCGGCATCCAGGATGGCGCCTTGCCATTTGCTTTAGTGTACTCTTCTACTGCTTTGTCCACTTCCTCCCGGTAGATGGCATCAGCATCCTGCACGATCTTGACTTTTTCGGCATTAACCTCACCGATGATACGGATGCCAAGTCCCGGTCCAGGGAATGGCTGACGGAAAACAAGTTTTTCCGGGATACCAAGTTCAAGTCCGGCTTTTCTTACTTCGTCCTTGAAAAGATTACGGAGTGGCTCAATGATTTCTTTGAAATCAACGAAATCAGGAAGACCACCTACGTTGTGGTGGGATTTGATCACGGCTGACTCTCCGCCAAGTCCACTCTCAACAACATCCGGGTAAATCGTTCCCTGTGCGAGGAAATCGACAGCTCCGATCTTCTTTGCCTCTTCTTCGAATACACGGATGAATTCCTCACCGATGATCTTACGTTTCCTCTCCGGCTCTGTGACACCAGATAGCTTGCTATAATAGCGCTCCTGTGCATTGACACGGATAAAATTCAGGTCAAACTGTCCGTTTGGTCCGAATACTGCTTCAACCTCGTCGCCCTCATTTTTACGAAGAAGACCATGGTCTACAAATACACAGGTAAGCTGTTTTCCAATTGCACGGGACAACAGACCTGCTGCAACAGAAGAATCCACTCCACCAGATAAGGCAAGTAATACTTTTCCGTCACCGACTTTTTCACGGATCTCTTTAATCGTATGCTCCACAAAAGAGTCCATTCTCCAGGTTCCCTCACAGCCACAGATGCTGCGTACAAAATTGTGAAGCATCTTCGTACCTTCCTGTGTATGAAGCACTTCCGGATGAAACTGGATTGCAAATAATCCTTTCTCCTGATTCTCTGCAGCAGCAACCGGACAATCTGCCGTATGCGCAACAATATTAAATCTCGGTGCAACCTTTGAAATATAATCAAAATGACTCATCCAGCAGATCGTATTTTCCGATACGCCTGTAAATAACGGCGATGAAGTATCGACCGTAACCTCGGTTTTTCCGTACTCACGGACAGGTGCCTTTTCCACTTTTCCTCCAAGTACGTGCATCATCAACTGCGCACCATAGCAGAGTCCTAAAACCGGCACGCCAAGTTCAAATAATTCTTTCGAACAGGTCGGTGAATCAGCCTCATAGCAACTGTTCGGACCGCCGGTAAGAATGATTCCCTTTGGATTCATTGCCTTGATCTGCGCGATATCCGTCTTGTAGGAATATATCTCACAGTAAACATTGCATTCTCTGACACGTCTCGCAACCAACTGGTTGTACTGACCGCCAAAATCAATGACAATTACTTTCTCATGATCCATTGATCTTCTTCCTCCTGATGTTTTCGTTGCCTGCCATCCGTTTGTGACGATGCCTTTTTTAAAGCATGTCCTTCCCTGATACAGACTTTAATGATATTTATTATAAGATACGTTTTGAGAGTTTACAAGGCGTTTTTCCCTCTATTACAGTATTTTGTCATTTTTATCAAAAAAATAAATATTTTGGATTCAAATATCACTTAATTTTAAAAACATGTACCTGAAAAATTTGGTCTAAAAATCTGTCTGATGCATTTTAAAATCTGTGAATTATTAAACAAAAATACATATCCCTTTTCTTCTGCGGTCATAATATCCATATGAAAAAACATTCCAATCTTCCGGATTTTTCAAAACTCTGCGCACCGGAGCAGAATCCCATACAGGATAAGATTTCCCTGCTGATCCACTTCTTCTTTCTGGGAAGTTTTTCAGGATTTCTCTGGGAAACCCTTATTTTTCTTGTAAAAGATAATACTTTTCGCAACCGTGGCTTCTTTTATGGTCCATGGCTGCCTGTTTATGGGATTGGCGCGGTGGTCTTTTACTGTTTTTTTCATCATTCCAGCAAAAAAATATCCGGAGCCACTCATCTATCAGGCAGAACATTCCGCTCTAAAATAAAATACCACCCAATCACTATATTCACCAAAACTGCTCTTCTTGGAACAGCCTTAGAACTTGTGATCGGATGGCTTCTCAATACATTTTTCCATTTACGGTACTGGGATTACAGCAGTTATCCGTACAATTTTCATGGATATATCTGCCTTTTTTCAGCAATCGGATTTGGTATCGCAGGTATGCTCTGGATCTGTGTATTTTCTAATATATTCCGAAAATACTGGTTCTCCCTGCCACCCGGTTTCAGACGCTGCTTCAACAGTATGCTAGTACTTTTATTCCTCGCAGACTGCGCGGCTGCACTGATTTTCCCAAATACCGGGCATGGAATCACATTTTAATCTGCAGGCTTGCGCCTTCATCTGCCTCTTTAATTTCTGGCACTTCCACCTTCTAAATATTCGCTTTCCTCTTCCATAACCTGATTTTCTTTTTCTTTAAAAATCATTCCGAAAATAGCACGTACAAGCGGGCCTGCAAAAAAGATCTGCCAGAAAAATGCCATTGGGAAATTCAGTGCTGTCGTCTCAATCCACACAGCGATCACTTCTTTTCCGGCATGTTTAAATAAAAGTGTTGCTGCAAGGCTCATTGTCGGACACATCAGGCAGACTGTGATTGATGAAATAGCAAGAATCAGCATGATCGGCTTGTCCACACCAGGTGTCACAATACGGAATGCAAGTTTTTTTGACAATGATCCGTAAAGGAAAAAGTCAAGAATAAATGCGATCGGTCCCATGATCACCAGTTCATGAAATGCATTTAAAAATACAATATTGCTCATTCCTCCCATGTTCAGTGAAATATTGTAGCAGATCATTGCGTACACCATCACGAACACCATTAAAATAGTAAATACAACTTCCTGTAACTTTGTCTTTGGCATATTTTTCTCCTCATTCTTCTGATAAAATATTTATTTTTCCCGACAAAAAAGCAGAGAAAGCAATCTTTGCGATCGCTTTCTCTGCTGCACGTCGTGTGATTATTATAACGTATTATATGCACTTTTATAATAGTTTTAATTTCACAAATTTTTTATACAATTCATGAAATTCATTGTGCAATTTCTTCAATGCTGTCCTATAATTTCGTAGGAAGCACTTTCCTTTTTTATATGTTTTTTGTTTCATGAAGCATGCCTTTCATTTTTTGAAACATGTCTTTCGTTTCATGAAGCATGCTTTTCATTTTTTGAAACATGTCTTTCGTTTCATGCATGCTGATGCAGATATTTCTCCCTTGTTGCGAGTCCGCCGCGGATATGACGTTCGGATTTATTGACATCTAATACTTTTCGTGCTTCTGCCGCAAGCGACGGATTTACCTGGGCAAGACGTTCCGTGACATCTTTATGTACCGTACTCTTGCTGATTCCAAAATGTTTCGCTGCCTGACGCACCGTCGTATTATTATCAATAATATATCTGGCTATTTCCATAGCTCTTTCCTCAATATAGGTTTTCACAAAAAATCCCCTGCAATACTTGTTTTTACATTGTATGCAGGGAATTTTTGTTCATGACAATAGAATGTTTACAGAACATGCATCCTATTGTTTCTTACCTTTCTGTTCCATTTTCAGCATATTTCCATATAACCTGATATTCCACACCGGTAGCTTCCCCCAACTGTGTGATATAATTTTCTATCAATGTTTTCGCACGCTCCTGCGCGCCTGCCAATAACGTTTTATTCTTTTCCACTGCTGCCACCATTTCATCCTGTGCCTCATTTACTGCCTGTGTCTGCTCCTCAGCTGTGATCTGATTCTTGTTAAACCATGAATCTGACGTTGCAATATAATCATCCACATCTATTGTTTTTACTTCCGGTTGAAAAATTTTTGCTCCGGGAATCGTAATTTGTACACTGGTACCATTTACATCCATTTTCACATCTGACATTTCAATCCCAATCTTGACAACTCCTGTATACTCAATCCAGAATTTTCTCTCCTTTTCTCCCAGATGTGCCAATCCGGATCCTTTTTCTTTTGTGGACTTAGCCACATTATGATAATAACATTCCAGCGTTGCAAGATCACAGATGGATCTGATCTGTGCCAGATCCGGTTCTAAGACAGCCGCAGTTTCCATTTCTTGTGTTTCTTCCATTTTCACTTTTGTCTTATCGTTTTTATTTGTACATGCAACTAAAAACAATGACATGACACATAGTATCATTATTATCCTATATTTTCTCATTGCATTCCCCCCTATTTAATATTAACTTTATATTCCCCGTCTATCTGTTGTACCCATGGATCAACCAGCGCTTCTACCGCAGTAACCGCATTTTCCTTCGCCAATGTCATCAAATCATTTTCTTTTGCCGCCCGCCTGGCAAGATCTGTTTTACATAATTCATATGCCTCCTGTGATACAGTTTCCGTTTCATATTTTTTATTTTCAAAAATATAATCCATTGAACCAAAATCCACCGTTGTATTCTGTATTTCGCTCTCCGGCAAGGTAATGGTGATTATTTTTGTATCCTCATCAATATCGATCATAATCTTACTGAAATCAATTCCTGCAGTAACGGTTCCTTCATATGCCACATAATATTTCGGAGTAGCACCATCCTCCTCATACGCACGGGCAACTGCATTATAGGAATAATCTACCGTGGAAAGTTCACTGATTTCAAAAACTTTTTCCAATGACGCTTTTGAAATCGTTGTTACCGTTCCTTCTTCTCCGATGATTGCATCTTTTGTATTTTTTAAGAAAACAGATGAAGGATCTGCATTCAGAATTTTCAGAATGACACACACTATCACAATTGCTAAAATAACCCCTCCTGTGATACGAATCTTTATCACCCGTGTTCTCTTCTCTTTATTTTTGCTCTTTTTTTCGCCTGTGTTCTGCTGCATCGCTTTTTCCTCCGCAAATGTTCAATTACACATTCCATTCTACAATAAGGTTTCTTTTCTCACAAGCACCATATTTTCTGTAATAAAAGAAAGAAGAAGCCTGGTTACAGTTCAAAAAAAGGATCTGAATCTTTTCAGATTCAGACCCCATTTTACAATAAAATATATCTGCGCCTTACATTTTTTTTACCTTGATATTTTTACCGGCACCTTTTGCCTTAAAAATAGTCTTGTAAAAAGATACTTTCTTTGAAGGTACTTTAAAGACTGCGTTTGCTTTGATGTTCTTAAATGCATCTTTTCCTACACTTGATTTAGTAAGTTTTGATGTCTTGATTGTAACTGCTGCTAACTTTTTATTACCGGAAAATGCTTCTTTACCGATCTTTGTCAGTTTTGTGGAAGAAACCGTAATGCTGGTAAGTGCTGTACAATTTTTAAAAGCAGCATTCCCAATGCTCTGCAGGGATTTTGAATCTAAAACAAGTTTTTTCAACGCCTTACATCCGTTAAAAGCGTTGTTTTCAATTTTTGTTATATTAGATGCTCCACTTACAGTTTTTAATTCTGTACATTTATAAAATGCCTTATTTCCGATCGTCTTTACATTAGAACCGACAGTTACTTTTGTCAGTTTGCTACATCCGGAAAATGCGCTGTCTGCAATTGCAGTTACCTTAAATGTATATCCGTTGATTTTAACCGTTGCAGGAATAGATACCTTTGTAATGGTTTTCTTTGCATATTTATTTACGGTTACGGTATTTTTTCCGGTTACTTTATACTTGATCTGTCCAACTGTTTTCACAGTTCCAACTGCCGGTTTTTTCTTTTTGTCTGTAGTTCCGTTATTTCCCGTATCAGCTTTTACCAGTGCCGAAATCGCTGTTTCCAGATCACTTGCTGCCTGATCTACTGCAGTCTGTTCTGCGACTGCATCTGTAAGTTTTTTTGCAGCATTAAGTGCAGTCTGTAACTTTTTCCAGCTGTCTGCCGTGTAATCACTCTGCTTTAATGATTCTGCTTTCCTGATCGCAGCGTTCAGTTTTGTAACATCTGTTTTTGTTTCTTCCTTTGGCTCTGCCTTTACCAGCGCTTTGATTGCAGCATTCAGATGCTCTGTTGCCTCATCTACAGTAGCCTGTGTGTGCGGAGCCGCAAGCTCATCTTTTGCCTCTTTCAATTCAACGCAAAGATCAGACCAGCTTGCTGCCGTATAATCACTCTCAGTTAAGCTCTCTGCACTTTTGATTGCAGCTTCAAGTGCTGTAGTATTTACCGTTTCCTCTTTATCCTTAACGATATTTGCATCCGTTGCCTCAAATTTTACTGTATAATCATTGTAACCAAGTGCATATACCGTCAATGTCCAATATCCGGTTCCATCTGTTCCCTCCGGCAGTTTGCAGCGCAGTGAATCCGTAAGTCCAAGCTGTATTCCCTGTGCTTTGTGCATCCAGTTATCTGCTGCAAATTTGGTTCCATAAGACTGAAGTGGTTTGGTATAAGTACTGTCAGATCCATAATAAGTCCACTCTACTGCCTGCATATCTGCGCCAAGTGCACCATATCCGTCTCCTGTTAAATCAACACGGAGAAACTCTCCATAAGAACCGTTTGCCTCTTTTACCGTTGTTGTGATATTCTCTGCAGTTTTTAATGCAGCATCCTTAATACCAGAATCCGTTCCTTTATTTACCCTCGCAGAAAATGAAAAACTTCCGTCCTCATTTTTGGTAACCGTTTTTAAGCCATTGGTGTTTTCTGTTACTTCTGCGACCAGATCCGTATAGTTTTTCAGATTGTTCTCCGTAAAGCCTCCGGATAAAGTATCTCCATTTTCTACTACGGTATATGCTGCTTTAAAAGCTTCATAATCGTCTGTTTTTACCTTGACTGGAACATATTTAAGTCCGGTTACCACATAACTTTCAATATCCTTTTTATCATAGGAAAAAGGATTTCCGTCCGTCAGTACACCTTTGGTTGCCCCCGTATAATATGCCACTTTAAGTTTGGTACCATCTTTCATTGTAATTTCTGATGTACACTGGTAACTTCCCCTGTGCAGACCATGATTGGTAGTTGCCCTCGATACCGTATCAAATGCGCCCTTGTCAAGTTCGCCCTTTGCATCTTCCTCGGCAGAGCTCTCTGTACTTCCGGCATTATATACATCTTCATTTTTCCAGTACTCAGCCCAGCTCAGTGCTGCATAAGCATACTGATACTCCTGCGCCGTCTCGTTTTCACTCTTCACCTCTTCTCCGGTGTTCTGCTCTGCTTCTACTGCACTTTCTTCTGCTGCAAAAACTGCCATAGACGGTGTTCCTGTTGCTGCCACCATGGAAAAAGCCAATACACCAGTAAGAATCCGTGCAGATACATCTTTTCTTTTCACTTTAAAATCCTCCTTTGTTTTATCTATCAAAAGTCAGTATCAACTAACTTTTAACCAAAAATTTTTCTTTGATCAAATTCCGATCCATAAATATAATAAAAGCAGAATTACCACCCTTATGCCAGTAAACCACCATTCATTACCTTTCTGTTTTCCAGAGATACCGCAGTGAATGTTCCTTTTGGGACAGGTGCCGATACATTTCTGGCACATAAAACATTCACCTCTTGTCTCGATCGAGTCATTTTCCGGCAGTCCGATATCCGATGGACATTTTTTCGTACATGCCGCACACCCCGGAATGCAGTTTTCCCTGTCTCTTCTGAGTACAAAATATGGAAATACCGGAAGAAGAGAAAATATCGCTCCCATCGGGCACAAAATGCGGCAGAAAAAACGCTCCTGCACACACATGCCGCACAGGATCAAAATGAATAGTACCGTTCCCACAAGATAGCCTCCCAATGCAGGATTGCCTGCATGAAGCATGGAAAACACATCCCACGGACTGCTGCCTTTCAGCCTCACATAAATCCCTTTAAAACACAGAAGAAGAATCACTACTAATACGATATATTTTATTTGTGATAACGCTGCCGTAAGTTCCGCACTAAGCGTGACCGGCTTCTTTTTTAATTTTTTACTAACCCAGACATAAACTGCACGCACCCAGTCAGAAAGGCTTCCAAATGCACACGCAAATCCACAAAAAAACCGTCCAAATACCACAGTAAATGCACAGAGCATAATAAGTGTCATCACAAACGACGTAATCTCTATCTGTGCCCCTGTTCCCATCTGTCCGGCAATATATTTGACACCGGAAAATGCAGCCGTAAATGCTGATGGGAACAATACAAAAAACAATAGTTGTATTCCCGCACGTATCCATACCGGGATCTGCTTTTTATGCTTTTTCCAAAAAACAGATCTATTTTTTTGAATTATTTCAGCTATATTTTTTAACTTTGTATCTTCCAATTTTTTCCTCACTCTTACTGTTCTGCCTGTTTCAGTGCCTCGCTGACGGCATCCCGGATTCCGGTAGAACTAAATGTTGCACCACTTATGGTATCCACTTCCGTGGACTGCGCATCCATGATCTTTGGAATAATATCTTCTGCCATGGATAAATAAGCTTTATCCTCACCATCTGCAGATGTTATCTCAATTTCACTGACTGCTCCATTTTCAACGGTCACAAGTACATTGATCATTCCGCCAAAACCCTTTGCTTCACCTTCCCATTTACCATCAGAATAGGCTCCTTTTGCATTGACAGTTTTCTCATTTTCCTGCCCTATGGCATCTTCTTTGTCCTGCTGCAGTTTTGTCACCTGCGCCTCTAACTTTGTGATCTCTTCATCTTTGCTTCTATCCTTTAATACCTGGTCATAACCTGCCAGTATCAAAATGACTGCTGCCAGACTAAATGAGCGGATCAAAAAATCTTTCATCTGACATTCTCCCTTAATTTTTTGCCTGCTCTAATGCCTTCTGGCAGGCTTCAATGATTGCTTTTGAAGAACAGGTTGCAGACGATACCGTATCGATTCCCTCTGTACTGTTCTTTTGTAATATCTGACTGACAACACCTTTCGATGCGGCTTTTATATAGAAAGAATTGCTCTTTCCACCGTCTCCGGAAATATCTCTGATCTCTGTGATCTTATCGTTTTCAATCACAACCGTCACCGTCAGATTATATGCATCAAAATCCTCGTCCTCATCCGGATTGCAGACAACATTTACCTTATAGTTACCATTTTTATAAGTCAGCGTCTTCTCGCCACTATCCTCAGTGTTTTCCGTATCATTTTTTTCGGTATCACCGCCACTCTCCGTGCTGTCACTGCCGTTTTCCGTATTACCACCGTTATTTTCTGTGTCTTCACTGTCTTTTTCTGTATTCTCGCTGTTCTTTTCCGTGTTTTCGCTGTCTTTTTCTGTATTCTCGCTGTCTTTTTCTGTGTCCTCGCTGTTCTTTGTATCGTCAGCATCGTTCTGACTGCCGGATGAAGTGTAGATGCCGTCTTTTTCTGCAGCTTTTGCCACTACCTCCACAGCATGCATTACCGCTTTAGAGGTGCAGGTTGCACCGGACACTGTGTCTACTCCATCAATTCCGTTTTTCTTTACAATCTGCGCCGCAACCCCCGGATGTTTACTGCTGCCAGAGACCGCTTTTGTAATATAAGTATCATTCTGGGAACCTCCATCCCCATACACGTCGGAAACTTCAATGATCTTTCCATTCTGAAACATCACTTTTACATGCAGGTTGTACGATGTAAAAGCGCCGCTCTCATCCGGATTACATACAACTACTCCATAATACGAACTCGCATTTGATGTGTCTGGCTTTTCGGTATCATCCTGTGTTTCGGTATCCGTTTTTCCCTTTTTTGCAGCCTTCATCGCATTTGATACTGCCTCAATGATTCCTTTTGAACTATATGTTGCACCGGAAACCGTATCCACAGACAAGCTCTGCTTATCTATGATAGTATCCGCTACTTTTTTCGCCTGGTTAAAATAACGGTCATCCTCGTTTTTGTGATCTGTGATCAGAATCGCCTTAATCGTCTTATCCTGTAATACCATCGTGGCAGCGATATCACCGCCATAGCCCTCCCCGACTCCGGTATAGACTCCGTCTGGATAGTTAAATTTTCCCTTTTTCTGCTTTTCTGTTTCTTCCTTGTCCAGCCCAAGTGCATTTTTTACCGCATTAATAATACCGTTGGAACTAAATGTTGCACCGGAAACCGCATCCACATTTACTGTCTGACCTGCAAGGATTGTCCTTATAACGCCTTTCGCACGTTCAAAATAAGATTCCGTGTCTGACTGGCTGACAATATCGATCGCCGTGATCGTACGGTTTTCCACTTTTACCGATACTGTCACTGTGCCGGAATATCCCTGTGCATTTCCCGTATATGTACCATCCGCAATATCAAAATCTCCTTTTCCAATTGTAAATGCATCTTCCGTCTCGCCCGTCAATGCATTTTTTACCGCATCAATAATTCCCCTTGAACTATATGTAGCGCCGGAGACCGTATCCACATCCGTACTCTGCTTTTCTAAAATACTTGCAGTCACACCCTCCTTTGCACGGTTAAAAAATCCTGCATCATCCGACGTTTTTACAATATAGATCCCAACGATCGACTTATCTTTGATTTCAATAAACAATTTGACTGGTCCGGCAAATCCAGTTCCGGTTCCTTCATAATAGCCATCGTCCAACGTAAAATTTCCTTTTGCCACAGCCGTTTTCTTCGTCTTGTCACCGGAAGACAATGCATCTTTGACTGCATTTATGATTCCTTTTGAACTGTATGTTGCACCGGAAACTGTCTCCACATCCGTACTCTGCTTTGCAAGGATGCTTGCTGTCACGCCTTCTTTTGCACGATTGAAAAAGGCTGCATCATCCGAATTGCTCAGAATATTGATCGACCGGATCGTCTGATTTCTGATCTCAACTGAAACTTTGATCTTGCCGGAGAATCCATTCGCACTTCCTTCATAAGTTCCATCTGCAAGATCAAACGCACCAGTCAAAACAGCAACCGTTTCCGTATTTTCAAATTCCGTCTCTGTTTCCGGCTCTTCCACCGACTCATTACTGGCATTTTCGATAACAGTTTCTGACCCTTCCTGTTCATCCTCTGATTCTGCACCATAAACCGGTGCTGTATAATCACTCAGTGAAACAACTGCACCAAGTCCCACGATTGCTGCCAGAATAACCGGTGCGATTCCTGAAATATTTTTCCAGATTTTGTTCATGCTTATCTCCATCTAAAACTATCTTTTTATGATTCTTTTTCAATGATCTTCGTATCCAGTTCCGATTCAAAACTATTTGCAATCCCCTCTGTGACATAGATTTTCCTGTCATCCGTCATCAGAATCATGTCAAATTCATCACTGTGAGCTCTCCAGTATTCCGTTGCAGCTTCCTTCCCCATAATAAAAACGGACGTAGAAAGTCCATCCGCAAGCGTCCCGTCTGCCGTAACAATGGAAACAGAAATCAGTCCGTTCTTCGCCGGATAACCAGTTTTGGGGTCTATAATATGATGATATGTCTTTCCATCCTGCTCAAAATACCGTTCATACCCACCGGAAGTGATCACTGCCTTATCCTGTATGGAGAGCACCCCAATATACTGATCTGTATCCTGTGGATTCTGCACTGCAACACGCCATTTGCTCCCATCTGTTTTGGTTCCAAGTGCCTGTACATTTCCACCAAGATTAACCAGTCCGCTTTTAATTCCACATTCACGGTATATATCCATGATACGTGCGGAAGTATATCCTTTTGCTATCCCGCCTAAATCAATCTGCATTCCTTCTTTTTGGAATGAAATCTCCTTCGTCCTGCTGTCATAAGAAATATCATTCACATCCGTCAATGTCAGAAGCTCCTGTAATTCTTCTTCCTCCGGCACCCTGAAATTATCATCTGTAAATCCCCATGCTTTCATCACAGGGTATATTGCAATATCAAATGCACCATTTGTTGACTGGTACAGGTCTAAAGACCGTTCCACAAGATAATCGGTATCCTCCGAAAGGATTCCTCCTCCATTCTGGTTGATCTGATAAATCTCACTATTTTGATCTCCGGTAGATAAAAGACTATCGAGACGTTCTATTTCCTCCTCTGCCCGTCGGACAGCTTCATTTGCACCAACACCATAAGCTGTTACATTCATATAGGTATCCATTGCAAATATATCCCTGCTTGCCTGTGTACTTTCGTTTTCCTGCTGACTCTGCGCATCTGCCATTTTCTGTGTGCTGCTTTCCTCCGCAGCTATTTCGCTGTCCGCTGTATATATTTTCACAGATCGGTCTGTTCCACAGCCTCCAAGCATTGCAATTACTGTCACCGTTGTTATTAGTAAATATTTTTTTCTAATTTTATCCATTCTCATATATTATAAATCCTAACTATCGTTAGTTTTTTCTAACTCAAATAGTTTACAATGCTTATCACTATTATGTCAATCACACCTTTCGATATTTTTTCTCATTAAAATCTGCGTTCCAAAAGGTGATTTGCAATTTCTTGACTGAATTTTATATAACAGGAAACTTCAACGCTTTTTTTATAAGCAGAAAGATCCCAGTGTTATCCTTAATGGTAACACTGGGATCTTTCTACATATCGTCATATGTTTTATTTAATTGTATTTTAATGCCTTTTTCAAAGCTGCTGAAATTGCCGTTCCTACGATAAAACATACGATTGCTTCAATCAGTCCGTTCACACCGACAAATGCTAAAATAAACAGCAATGCATTTTTTGCACCCAGAGCCGATACAAATGACTGGATGTATTCTGTATTGTAAAATCCAAGCACTAACATTCCCATAAAAAATGTAGTATTAAGTAATGGACAGCAAAGGTTGCTGATCGTAACAGATGCACCGGATGGCAGCTTTGTTTTGCGAAGTCCTTTATAGATCAGACCTGTCAGCCATCCCATCAAAATACGGGTAGGTACGCATACCAGAAATGTCAAAAAGCCGTTAATTCCAAGCAGTGCCGCACCAAACGGACTCATGCCAAAGCACTGGATAAAACTTGTAATGCCGAACACACCGCCTAAGATCGCACCTGCTGCCGGTCCTAATGTAACAGCTCCTACCGCTACCGGAACGACGATCAGCGTGATCTCAAGACCTGCTGTTCTGATATATCCGATCGGGGTAAAAGCCATGATAAGAATAATAGCAACTAAAAGTGCCATCTCCACAAGATACTTTGTGGAAAACTTTTTCTGAGTCATAGTCTCTTCCTCTTTTCTTAATAATATGTAATTTTTTCATATGCAACGTTATTAAGTATAGCACTTGAACACCTTTTCCGCAATGCTGCATTAACGTTTTTAACATATTCTGTTAATTGTATTTCAGTGCCTTTTTCAAAGCTGCAGAAATTGCCGTTCCTACAACAAAACATACAACCGCTTCAACAAGTCCGTTGATTCCCACAAATGCAAGCACAAACCAGAACGGATTGCTGACACCCAGTGTCTGAACAAATGACTGGATATACTCCGTCTGATAAAAACCAATCACCAGCATACCCATAAACAATGTCGTATTCAAAAGCGGACAGCATAAATTTGCGACCGTGATTGATGCAGTATATGGGATTTTCGTCTTTCTGAGTCCCTGATAGATCAATCCGGTCAGCCATCCTACCAGAATACGTGTCGGCACATATACCAGAAATGCCAGAAACGGATTAATTCCAAGCAGCGTCGCACCAAAGGCGTTTAGTCCGAAACACCGTAAAAAACTGGCAAATCCAAATACACCACCTAAGATTGCACCTGCCGTTGGTCCTAGTGTAACAGCTCCTACCGCCACCGGAACAACGATCAGGGTAATTTCTATACCTACTGTCTTAATGTATCCGAGCGGGGTAAAAGCCATGATAAGAATGATGGCAACTAAAAGTGCCATTTCCACAAGAAATTTTGTGGAAAACTTTTTCTGAGTCATAGTCCCTTCCTCTTTTCTCGTTTTTATGTAATTTTATACGAAACACAGGACGAGCCATTTGTGAATCATTATAAATTTCCGGCATCCTGTATCTCTGCAACGTGACTAAGTATAACATCTGGCAGTATTTTCCGCAATCTTAGATTGCATTAATCCTAAAATTGTGCCATCCTCAGAATTGCACTACCACTTTTTTATATTTTTAATGTTTCCTTAATTATCAATAAATGCCATTGACTTTCTGCTTTTTGCGTGCAAAGCTAACCATATATTTATAAGAAAAGAGTTTTTACCATGATACAGAAAAAAAATGTACTTAACACCGTTCCGGTTATCTGCCTTGGTGCCCTGCTTTTAGGGTCGGCATACGGGCAGCTTCACACGCCAATGACGCCGCCACCGATTACAGCTCTCGCCTCAGATATTCTGCCGACGACAGGCAATGTCCGAGCACTTGATGTTGTGGTCGATTTTGCGGATGCGAAATATGATACAGACAGACGCCTGTCCGATGAAGAAATTTCCTCCTATCTGTTTGGCACAGACAATACTGAATTTTATCCCTGTGAGAGCCTGACTAGTTATTTTGACCGTGCTTCATACGGATCACTGCATATGACCGGAAATGTATTTCATTACACAGCGAAAGGTACGATCGCATCCTACGAAAAAACGAACGATGGATACGAAACGCTGGTGCGTGAGGTTCTTTCCGGTTTAAATGATACGATCGACTATACCGATTATGATTCTGACGGCGATGGCTATATCGACGCTCTCTGCCTTTCTGTTCCAAGCGGAGGCAATGCTGATTTCTGGTATGGCTGTACGGCATCCTGGTGGGCTTCCACCCTGCCGGATTTAGATGGCGAAAAATTAAATTACTATGTGATCAGCGATGAACAGCCTTATGCCGATACCATGGATTATTATCTCGGAACACTCGCCCACGAATACGGGCACTGTATGGGACTCCCGGATTATTATAAATACGGTTTAAAAGAAAATTTTGAAGCTACGACTGGGGATGCCGGCATTGAACGCATGGATGAAGCTGCGGGTGATTTTTGTCCGTTGTCAAAGCTGCTGCTCGGATGGTACCTTCCGGCAGAAGTACAGATTTACCACCCCGGCAGCAAAAAGACCGACATCACTTTAGCTGACTCCTCCATGCAGACTGACACTCCAGCTGCACAGACATTTACCCTGACAGATGATACCCAAGAGGGAAGCTGTCTGATCATACCGCGCACTGATGCTTCCAGTTATTTTTCAGAATACATGATCCTTGACTATATCACCCCGAATGGTAATTATGACGGTATGTTTTCTTCCGGCGGACTTCGTATTTATCACGTCGATGCCACCCTTGCAAACGACGAATACTATGCCCCCTATCTGACCGCTGATAACTACAGTCCTGTCTACGATTCCACCAATAACGGCAGGCGGATCTTAAGACTGGTCAATGACGGAAATGGCTTTTACCGGAACGGTGATGTGATTGATGGCACTGCCACAGGCTTGGGCTGGTATGACAACAACGGACAGGTGACCATTGATACCGGGTATACGATCACGGTTGACTCTGTATCTGCGGATCAGAAAAAATGTACCGTAACGATTTTGCCGGACAACTAAATAACTTTTTCCACCAACTCCAGACAAGAAGCCGCAAATTTTCTCCAACTCCCAACAAAAAGCCCGTCCCCCATGTCAGCTTCCTCACAGAATCCAAACATGAAAGACGGGCTTTCTATCTTACAGGTTGTCCACCTATATTATTTGTTGCCTAACTCAGCTTTTAATGCTGCTGTTAAAGCAGGAACGATCTTATTCAGATCACCAACCAGACCGTAATCAGCTACGTCGAAGATTGGAGCATCTTCATCTTTGTTGATTGCGATGATCAGGTCAGAATCTTCCATACCAGCTACATGCTGGATTGCTCCGGAAATACCGATTGCAAAGTAGATCTGAGGACGAACAGTTTTACCTGTCTGACCTACCTGTAAATCAACCGGTAACCAGCCATTCTCTACAACTGCACGGGAGCAACTTACAGTACCGCCAAGTACCTCTGCAAGATCTTCAAGAAGTTTGAAGTTCTCTTTGGAACCAACTCCACGACCACCGGAAACAAGGATCTTTGCTTCCATGATGTTTGCTGTGCTCTTAACAGCTTTTACGATATTTAAGATCTCAACATATCTGTTGTTTGGTGTAAATCCCGGATTGTATTCTACAACGTTTGCTTTTGCACCAGCGATCGGAGCGATCTTCTGCATAACACCAGGACGTACAGTTGCCATCTGAGGACGGTTGTCCGGACAGGCAATTGTTGCGATGGTGTTACCACCGAATGCAGGACGTGTCATTAATAACTGATTGTGTTTCTGCTCTGATTCTTTACCAGGTGCAGCAACCAGTGGGAAATCACCGATCTCAAGAGATGTACAGTCTGCTGTCAGACCTGTTTTTACTCTTGCGGAAACAGTAGGTCCTAAATCACGACCGATTGCAGTTGCACCTACTAACATGATCTCCGGTTTGTACTCATTGATTACAGATGCTAATGCATGTGCATACGGCTCTGTTCTGTAGTCTTTTAATTCCGGATCATCTACAACGATAACTCTGTCAGCACCATACTCAGCTAACTGATCTGCTAAGCCTTTTACACCAGATCCGATTAATACTGCGGTTACATCAGTACCTAAATCTTTTGCTAAGTCTTTGCCTTTTCCAAGTAACTCAAATGCAACGCCATCTAATACGTTATCTACCTGCTGTGCAAAGACAAATACTCCTTTATATTCTTCTAATGCCATGTTATTCACCACTTTTCCTTTTTTTATTAGATAATGTGTTTCTCTTTGAATTTGCCGATCAAATATGCTACGGATTCTGCCGGATCAAGGTTTACTTTCTCACCAGCACCCTTTGCAACTTTATCAGATGCTTTTGCAATCTTAGTAGGAGATCCCTTTAAACCAAGATCAGAATCGTCAACATCCTTTAAGTCTGCTCTTCCCCAAACGGTTACTTCTTTGTCAAATGCATCGAAGATTCCGCCTGGTGTCATGTAACGCGGCTCATTTAATTCAGAAAGAGCAGTTACCAGACAAGGCATTTTTGCTTTTAACTCATGATATCTGTCTTCGTACTGACGTTTTACAACAACAGAATCACCCTCTACTTTGATGTCTGCTGCGTAAGAGATAACCGGAAGTCCAAGATGCTCAGCGATCTGAGGACCAACCTGTGCAGTATCACCATCGATAGCCTGACGTCCTGTGATGATCAGGTCATAGTCTAAGTTACGAAGTGCTCCAGCGATTGTGGTAGATGTTGCCCATGTATCAGCTCCACCTAATACGCGGTCTGTTACAAGAACTGCTTCATCAGCACCCATTGCTAATGCTTCACGAAGAACTGCATCAGCCTTTGGAAGTCCCATGGTAAGAACTGTAACTTTTGCTCCTGTCTCATCTTTGATTCTAAGTGCTGCTTCAAGACCAGCTTTATCATCTGGGTTCATGATAGCAAGCATTGCTGCTCTGTCAAGCGTTCCATCCGGGTTGAACTTAACGCCGCCCTTTGTATCAGGAACCTGTTTAATACATACTACGATATTCATGTATTTTCCACTCCTTATGTTTTATATGTTTAAATTTTACGCGGATTGATTCGAAACACTACGTGTTTCTCATGCGCGTTGCGCTCTCAAATGTCTGAAAAAAATATTCCATTCACGCAAGCGTGATTCCATATTTTTTACAGCCATTCTCAATCCGCTGGATCACGACTATTTCAACAATGCACCTGAAATTACCATACGCTGTACTTCGCTTGTACCCTCGTAAATCTCTGTGATCTTAGCATCACGCATCATACGCTCTACATCATACTCTCTGATATATCCGTATCCACCGAATAACTGAACAACTTCAGTTGTAACTGCCATTGCCGTCTCGGCTGCGAATAATTTAGCTTTTGCAGCTTCTACAGAATATACTTTCTGGGTAGCTTTTGCCATTGCTGCTTTGTAAACTAAAAGCTGTGCAGCTTCGATTCTTGCAGCCATATCAGCAAGTTTGAACTGTGTATTCTGCTGCTGTGCGATAGAACGGCCGAACTGTTTTCTCTCTTTTGTATAAGCGATAGCTCTGTCTAATGCACCCTCAGCGATACCAAGTGCCTGAGCAGCGATACCAATACGTCCACCATCAAGTGTATGCATTGCGATCGGGAAACCTTTTCCTTCCGGTCCTAACAGATTCTCTTTCGGGATTCTGCAGTCTTCGAAGATCAGCTCATAAGTAGATGATCCACGGATACCCATCTTCTTCTCTTTTGTTCCGAATGAGAAACCAGGAGCTCCCTTATCTACGATAAATGCAGAGAAGTTTTTCTTCTTTCTGCCTCTCTTGTCCTCTGTGATGCTTGTGATAGCGATTACAATATAAACATCTGCAACTTTACCATTGGTAATGAAGCATTTTGATCCATTTAATACCCACTCGTCACCATCTAAAACAGCTTTTGTCTGTGCACCCTGTGCATCAGTACCAGCACCCGGCTCAGTTAATGCGAATGCACCTAACTTCTCGCCTGTTGCAAGTGGTTTTACATATTTCTGTTTCTGCTCTTCTGTACCATATGTCATGATCGGATCGATGCAGAGAGATGTATGTGCAGATACAACAACACCTGTGGTTGCGCAAACTTTAGATAACTCTTCTACGCACATAACGTATGTAAGAGGATCACAACCCTGTCCACCATATTCTTTCGGAACCGGAATTCCCATGAATCCGTATTTCTGCATTTTCTTAACCGTTTCTGCCGGGAAAGCTTCTGTCTCATCTGTTTCCTGTGCAAGCGGTTTTACTTCTGTTTCAGCAAATTCCTTGAATAAGGAACGCGCCATTTCATGTTTCTTGTCTAAAGTGAAATCCATGATCTAATTTTCCTCCATAAATATTTATTTTACTGAGCATCGACCGGAGTCTTTGTACGATCAGCATTGTATACATAGAATCCCTTGCCGCTCTTTGCTCCAAGGTTACCACCACGAACCATCTTACGGATCAGTGGGCATGCACGATATTTGCTGTCGCCTGTCTCTTTGTAAAGTACATCCATGATAGCAAGGCAGATATCAAGACCGATGAAATCACCTAACTCTAACGGTCCCATTGGGTGGTTAGCACCAAGTTTCATAGCTGCATCGATACCAGCGATATCGGAAACACCTTCCATTTTGATGAATGCAGCTTCATTGATCATTGGGATTAAGATACGGTTTACAACGAAACCAGCAGCCTCATTAACCTGTACCGGAGTTTTTCCGATCTCTTCAGAGATTTTCTTAATAGCGGAAACAGTTTCATCCGGAGTATTCACACCAGCGATAACCTCGATCAGTTTCATACGGTCTGCCGGGTTGAAGAAATGCATACCAACCATTGGACGGTTTAATCCGTTTCCGATCTCTGTGATGGAAAGACTGGATGTGTTAGAAGCGAAGATACAATCTGGTTTTGCGATCTCGTCTAATTCTTTGAAAGTAGTTTTCTTTACTTCCATGTTCTCGAAAGCTGCCTCTACGATCAGATCACAGTCTTTGCAAAGGTCTTCTTTTAAACCTGGAGTGATTTTTGCAAGGATGCCATCAACAGCTTCCTGTGTCATTTTTCCTTTTTCTACTAATCTTGCATAACCTTTTTTGATTTTCTCTTTTCCGCCTTCAGCCCACTCCTGCTTGATATCGCAAAGTGCTACTTCATATCCTTCTACCTGAGCAAATGCTTTTGCAATGCCCTGTCCCATAGTTCCTGCACCAATAACGCCAACCTTCATTTCGGTTACCTCCTGAAAATAATTATGTTAACTGTATGTTTGAAAAATGCAATCCCCGGGAAGTCATTCCCCGGGAATTACTATAAAAAACTATTATCTCTCAACGATTGTAGAGCATCCCATACCACCGCCGATGCAAAGTGTAGCAAGACCTCTCTTAGCGTCTCTCTTCTGCATCTCATGCAGTAATGTAACAAGGATACGGCATCCGGAAGCACCTACCGGGTGTCCTAATGCGATTGCACCACCGTTTACGTTTACTTTTGACATATCGAATTTCAGATCTCTTGCTACTGCGATAGACTGAGCTGCGAATGCTTCGTTTGCTTCGATCAAGTCCATATCATCAATGGATAAACCTGTTTTAGCTAATACTTTTCTTGTAGAAGCAACAGGACCAACACCCATGATCTCTGGCTCAACTCCGCCAAGAGCACCTGCTACCCATGTAGCCATTGGTGTAACACCAAGTTCTTTTGCTTTCTCTTCGCTCATAACAACGATTGCTGCTGCACCATCGTTGATACCGGAAGCGTTACCTGCTGTAACAAGTCCGCCCTCTTTACCAGAGCAGCATTTTAATTTTGCTAAAGACTCAGCAGTTGTACCGGCACGTGGTCCCTCATCTTTCACGAAATCAACGATCTCTTTTTTCACTTTAACAGGAACCGGAACGATCTCATCATCAAATTTGCCTTCAGCGATTGCTTTTTCACATTTCTGCTGGCTGTTTGCTGAGAACTCGTCAAGTTCTTCTCTTGTAATGCCATATTTATCACATACGTTCTCTGCAGTGATCATCATATGATAGTGGTTGAATGCATCTGTTAATGCATCATTTACCATTGTATCGATGATCGTTGCATTGTTCATACGATATCCAAAACGAGCTTTTGTCATAGCATATGGTGCCATAGACATGTTTTCCATACCACCTGCAACAACGATATCAGCCTCACCTGCCATGATCATGGTAGCTGCATCATTGACACATTTTAAACCAGAACCACAAACAACGTTGATCGTGATTGCCGGAACTTCGATTGGCAGTCCTGCTTTGATTGCTGCCTGACGTGCAACGTTCTGACCCTGAGCTGCCTGGATTACACAACCCATTTTTACCTCGTCAACCATCTCCGGTTTAACGTTTGCTCTTCTTAAAGCCTCTTTGATAACGATTGCACCTAAGTCTGCTGCTGGAGTATTGCTTAATGCTCCACCCATTTTACCGATTGCGGTACGGCAAGCACCTGCTAAAACTACTTTCTTTGCCATTTTGAATTCTCCTTTCAATTTAACACAAAGCTCTGCATTTGCAGAGAATTTGTTTCTTTCTCTTTCATTTTGCCGAAAAATGCTGTTAATTTTTTAACAATCTTTTTTAAAAAAATAAATTCAAACTTTTGGTTGAAATTTATCTTTTTTTCTTTTCAATTTAAAAAGCTCATTACTATGTAAATCAGCTATTTTTCTGCATTTCTTGTACTTTCTTATGCTAACATATTTCACAATTAATTGCAATAGCTTTCTTTATTTTTCATCTTTGTAAACAATTTTCCACATCCTTTTTGCTCCATTTTGCAGGGTTTTTTGTTAAATTTTTATCATTTTATCATTTTGTTTAATAAAACACATGATTACCTATAACTGTTCCTTCTATTATGCCGTTATTCACACGAAAATACAGACAATTTGTTGTGCTCGTTCCACCCAGCACCGCCTGTGCTGCACTCATACAATCGGAAGCAACTCCCTGCTCCAGACGGTATGCAAGACGACCGCTGGCAACCGGAGAGAACTGCCCTCCCTGATAAATCACACCGGAAACTGTATTCGGAAAATAGGAACTTCTGACACGGTTCATGATCACGCTGCCCACCGCAAGTTTTCCATCATATGGCTCGCCCCATGCCTCACACTGGATGATGGCAGCTAACAGATACGCATCGCTCTGTGCCGGTGCGTATGTCACATTCGACCTGTTTTCCTGTTCCTGCTTTTTGATGGCTGCAAGGCGCGCAGCATCCTCTTTTGCCTTCTGTATCTCAAGCTGCTTTTCGTATTCGATCATTTTCTTGATCTTTGCATCGATCGACTCCACATCGGACTGTGCATCTTCAATTTTCTCGCTGGATTCCTGTATCTTCTTCTGCGTATCCTCGATCAGGCTGTTGACTTTTTCCTGCTCTTTCTGTTTTTCCTGCTGTAATACAGTCAGTTCTTCCTTCTGCTTCTCGAGTTCCTTTTTCTGTTCTTTGATCTGCTCCGTGAGCTCCTGATATGCCGTAAGCATATTTCTGTCGTACTGATTGATTGCACTTGTATATTCCGCCTGATTTAAAAATTCTGCGATGGAGGACGCATGAATAAGCATGTCCCATACAGACTGATTGCCATTTTCATAAATATACTGAATGCGCACTTTCATATCTTCATACTGCTCTGCTGATCGTTCCTCGGAACGTTTCAGATCTTCCGCCGCCGTATTGATCTCGTCCTCTTTCTGTGCTGCCTGCTGCTCTAACTGGTTCATATCGGAAGTGATCGTATTTAACTGTCCATTCAGTCCGCTAAGGTCGCTCTCCAACCCCTGTTTTTCATTGGTCAGGCTGTCCACCTGATCTTTCGCATCTTCTTTCTGTTTCTTAAGGTCTGTGATCTGGTCTTTTGCCTTATCAATATCTTTCTGTGTCGTTCCTGCATGGACAGTTGCCGTAACAAGCATGCAGCCGGTCAGTATTCCTCCCAGGATTCTTCTCAAAAAATTGTGTCTCATGCTGTTCCTTTCGGCTGAACAGTAACCTTTCGGCTGCTGTTGTATTTTTCGTTCATTGTATTTCTTCTATTAATATGGTATTATAGCATGTAAAGCACAATATGAATATTAATTTTTTCACATACCATTATTGGGGGAATATTCAGGCATCTGGTGTCTGGATATGGTATAAAAAAGCCTGATAATCATCACAGGGGGAGGATTTACCTATGCAATTTGTAAAAACAGCAGATTTAAAACCCGGCATGAGACTTGCAAAACCAATCTACAATAAGATGGGTGTTCTTCTTTATGAAAGAGACACACTTTTAACCATGCAGGGTATTAACAGTATCGAAAACTTTGGTCTGATCGGTATTTTTATTCTTGAGCCGGCAGAGCCGGTACCGCCTCTTTCCAGAGAGGATCTTGAATTCGAACAGTTCCAGACGATATATGTTTTTAAACTAAAAGAAAATATGGATCGTCTGCAGGCCAATCAGGCACCTGTTTCGCTGAGCGATCTCGTCCGGGACATCCAGACACATTACGGCAGTCTTGATCACAAATTAAATTTTGCACAAAACCTGCGAAGTTCTGCAGATTTTGTTTACAAACATTCCATCAGTGTCGGCATTCTCTGTGCGATGATCACAAATCAGATGCATCTGCCTGCTGCAGAACAGACAGCCCTTATCACAGCTGCGCTTCTCTACGATTTTGGTTATCTGTATGTACCACAGACAGTGTTAGACAAGGGGGATGACCTTACAACAGCAGATAAGGATTTTATCCAGCTCAACTTAGAGCGCGGTTATGAAACGCTCCGCCCGGACCGTGGTGATTATAAATTCCCGGTACATACGCTTGATATCATCCAGCAGATCATTTTTAAAAACAGCCGTACTTTAAAAGTCAAAGAACCGGCAGACAATATCCGTCTTCTCGTCGATATTTTAGCAGTAGCGGACGAATTTGACCATCTGACCGCAATGAACATTAACAAACCGCCAATTTCAGAAATTGCTGCCATGGGACGTCTGAAAAAGGATAAAGCCACCTACAATCCGCTCGTACTTTCCGCTTTAGCAGAATGTATCCATATTCTTCCGACCGGTGCATGTGTTGATCTTTCCGATGGAGAAAAAGCCCTTGTGCTTGCAGAGAATCCGGCTGATTTTCTTCATCCGATGGTACTGAAGTTTTCCACAAACATGATATACGATTTAAGTGACCCGGTGATCAGTAAATCTTTAAAGATCACAGATATCATGAAAACTATGGACAACCGCATCGCTTTAGACAAAGATTCTGTCAAACAATTTGTCTCTGATGCCTATATCAAAGAAACGGCAGACCGTTTCCGCAAGGTTAAACTTCAGATTGCCCAGCACAAGCAAAGTGAGCTGGAACAGAAAGCCGCAAGTGCTTTAATGAGCAGTGCTTCCGTGATCCCACAGAATGCCGGCACAGAAAAATCACTGACACAAAAAAAGACACGCAAAAAAATGAAACTTCGTTAATAATAGAATACGCACTCCGCAAATATTCCATTACGATAAAAAAGAAAGACATGGCAGGATTTCCGATCACTGTCATGTCTTTTTTCTGATGAACTAGAGATATTTTTTCAGCACCTTCCGTACTGCACCCGGTCCTTCTAACATCTCTTTAAACATTTTTATTACTTTTTCCGCAATTCCTGCCTCATAAAGATCACATCCAAATAAAGTATCATTTGTTAAAATGTCAGAAAGTTTTCCATCTGCACTGTCCGGATCTGATAAATGGACATCTTTCAGTTTCTCCTGCATAACCGAAAGCATTGGATCACTGCTTGGTGTAAACTCTTTTCCTGCATCATCTACTGCAAGAAGGTAACGGAGCCATCCAGCAATCACAAGCGGGATTCCTGTCAGTTCGTTTAAATCTTTTCCTGCTTTACAGTAGCTTTTGATCGTCTCTCCAAAGCGGATCGCAAGTTTCTGACTCGTGTCAGTTGCAATTCTCTGTGGAGTATCCGGAATAAACGGATTTGGGAGACGTTTGGTCAGCACCTCATCTAAAAACTTCTCCGGACTTAAGATCTTAGGATCTGTAACTACAGGCATACCTTCTTTTTTGCCGATCAGTTCTACTAATTTCTTTAACTCTGTATCTTTCATTTCAGCAGCAATGCTCTCATAACCAAGCATACATCCATATACTGCAAGTGCTGTGTGAAGCGGATTTAAACATGTCGTCACTTTCATACGCTCGGTATCATTGACCGTATCGCGGTCTGTCATATATACACCTGCTTTTTCAAGCGCAGGTCTGCCGTTCGGGAAACGGTCTTCCACAACCAGATACTGTGGTTCCTCTGCATTGACAAATGGTGCGATATATGTATTTTTTCCGGTAATGACAGGTGCCATTTCTCCAATTTCAAGTTCCTTTAGGGCATCTTCCACCACTTTTGCCGGACGCGGCGTGATCTTGTCGATCATTGTCCATGGAAATGACACTTTTTCTTCATTATTTACCCAGTCTGCAAATTCTTTTGTTACAAAGCCTCGTTTTTCCCATTCCTCTACGACGGTCAGAACGCTGGTCTTTAATTTTTCTCCATTGTGTGAACAGTTATCCATACTGACAACGGCAACCGGCGTACCACCACTTAAAAACCGCTCCAGTAGAAGTGCTGTCACTTTGCTCATTGCATGTGAACATTTTTCCGGTCCATTTTCAAAATCCTGCTGTACAACCGGCAGATATGCGCCCTCTATGTTTTTTAAGGCATATCCTTTTTCTGTGATCGTAAACGAAACCATCTGTAAGGATGGATTACGAAAAACCGCTTTTAACTGTTCCATATCTTCCGGAAATTCCGTGCCGGCACGAAGTCCTGCCCCGATCGAAGCGATCACTTCTTTTTTCATGGTTCCATCCGGAAGTAGACTTACCATCAGCGTCATGTTATCATGCGGGCGGTAGATCTGATCTATGATATCGTAATCAAATGTATCAGCTGCTATAATTCCGCTCTTCTCAAGCCCCTGATTTAACAGGGACTGCTGCAATGCCGCAATAAACCCCCGAAAAATGTTTCCGGCACCAAAGTGTACCCATACCGGATTATTTTTCGTTTCTGCCATCATTGCCTGTACATCAAATTCCGGCAGTTTTACATTTCTTTCCTGCCATGCGCTTTTATCTTTGATTCCCTCTAAATTTAACTGAAGCATTTTATTCTCCCTTCTCTTTTATAACTATTTTGCTTTAGTTCTTTCTGGCAGCTTTGTCAATTGCTTCCCAAAGACCATTTAAGTATGTAACTCCAAGTGCACGGTCATATAATCCATATCCAGGTCTTCCTGTCTCATCCCATATCATTCTTCCGTGATCCGGTCTGATATAGGTATCTGGGCATGTCTCGTAAACTGCTTTTACGATCTCATACATATCCAGACTTCCATCCGAAGAAAGATGGCTGCTCTCGCGAAAATTATGATATCCCAAATGCTTGATATTACGGATATGCATACAGCCGATACGGTTCATCTCACCAAAATGCCGGATGATCGAAGGAATATCATTTGCAGGATCTGATCCAAGGGAACCAGTGCATAAACATACTGTATTTGCCGGTGAATCATGCAGTTTTACGATACGGTCATAATCATCCTGACTGTGTGCGATACGTGGCAGTCCAAAGATATCCCATGCCGGATCATCCGGATGGCATGCCATCACAACGCCACACTCCTCGCAGACCGGGATGATCGCATCCAGAAAATATTTGAAATTCTCCCGCAGCATATCACCTGTCATTCCCTCATAATGTTTTAAAGTAGTCTCTAACTCTGCCAGACGCTCCGGCTCCCATCCCGGCAATGAAAAACCGTTACAATCTGCGGCAGTCTTTTTCACGATTTCAACCGGTCCCATCGTTCCGAGATCCTTTTCATCAAAATATAAGCTGTTTGATCCGTCCTCCGGAATCACACGCGCAAGATCTGTACGCAGCCAGTCAAATACCGGCATAAAATTATAAACGATGACTTTTACTCCGTATTCGGCAAGATTGCGGATCGTTGTCTTATAATTTTCAATATATTTGTCCCTTGTCGGCAGACCGATCTTGATATCCTCATGGACATTGACACTCTCGATCACTTCACACTCTAATCCGGCTTTATGAATCCCGTCAATATAATCTTTGATCTCTTCTTTTGTCCAGACTTCTCCTGCTGCCTTGTAATCCAAAAATCCCATAACCCCGGTCATCCCCGGAATCTGTTTGATCTGGCTTAATTTTACTGAGTCACTGTTTTCTCCAAACCAGCGAAATGTCATCTTCATATGAAATCCTCCTTTTTGAATCCCCATAATGATCCTGTACCATCTGTTATTTTTGTTATCTGAATCATAACATATCTTTTTTCATCTTGTCTACTAGTATACTAGTTGGTGTAAAATTTTTTCTATATTTCACAGAATATTCCAGTGGGTGTATCTTTTCATTTTTCAAAATATTCCGGATAAACTTCGCGGATTGCATCTTCCTCTAAACGGAAACGCTGCAGGTGATGCGTAAGGATCTCTGCTGCCTGCCTGGCATCCTGTGCTTCAATCGCTTCTAATATCTTTTTGTGATCATCCACAACTTTCAGATCTTTCACTACACCGATACTTAAATCACGCACCCGGTCAAAATGGACACAGATCCCCTCCATCATGGTATATGCCTGCATTTTCCCGGCTATCTGAAATAATTTCTTATGAAAATCATTATCCAGTTCTAACAGACGGATATGATCTGGATTTTTAAGATAAAATTCCTGAAGCATTACATTTTCTCGCAGTTCTTTTAAATCATCCTCCGTCCGCATACCACAGACAAGCTCCACAACTGCTTTTTCAAGTGCCATACGCACAAAATCCGCTTCCTCCACCATCGCATAATCAATATAAGCGACACGGCTGCCGCGCTGCGGCAGGACTTCAATGATCCCTGTCTTGGCAAGTTCAATAAATGCTTCGCGCACCGGTGTTCTTGACAGTCCAAGCTGATCTGCGATCTCTTTTTCGCTCAGCATCGTACCGGGCTTTAATTCCCTGTATACAATATTATAACGCATAACTCTGTATGCATAATCTCTTCCGGTCTCCCCCGGATTCCGCTCCTGTATGATCATATTTTATGTAAAATTGCCGGCACAGGCAATTCTATTTCCTTTCTGACATTGCTTCTTACTCACCTGTATATTGTTCTATAGTACAAATATTGTATCATAAAACAGCACATTTCCCTAAGGATTTGTGCTGTCTTTTGTCAGTTCCATTATTTATTATTAGAACAAAGAGTCGCTTGCGACTCTTTCGCGCTCGAGCGATGCTGTTTACTGCTAACTTCTTCTCCGCGAGATGCCGCATCCCGCCCGGAGGGCTTTTTGATTCATAGGACATAATTTCCTATGAATCAAGAAAGAATCCTGCTTTGCAGGATTCTCCGCCTGCGGCGGGTCGCTCCAGCGACATAATTCCACTCCGACGCAGTGCGCTCCTGCCCGGAGGGCTTTTTAATTCATAGGACGTAATTTCCTATGAATTAAAAAATTACAGATTCTTTACGGTAGCAATATCCACCGGTGTCAGATCATCGGTCGCAGTCTCTAAGCTACGTGCTAACGCATTTGCCGTATCCATTGCCGTGATACAGTAAACACCTGTCTCGATTGCATTTCTCCGGATCAGGAATCCGTCTCTGGTCTTATCACCATTTCCCTGTGTCGGTGTGTCAATGACAAGGTCGATCTTATGTCCTAAGATTAAGTCCATAACGTTCGGTGACTCCTGAGAGATCTTGTTGACACGAAGTGCATTGACGCCGTGCTCCTGTAAATATTTTGCGGTGCTTCTCGTTGCGTAAATCTTGTAGCCAAGTGCTTCAAAACGTTTTGCAACACCGACTGCTTCCGGTTTATCTGCATCTTTTACTGTCATGATCATCTGTTTGTACTTCGGTAAAGTCACACCTGCACCGAGGAATGCTTTGTAGAGAGCCTCGTTAAAGGTCTTTGCAATACCAAGGCACTCACCGGTTGATTTCATCTCCGGTCCTAAGGAGATCTCAGCACCACGCAGTTTCTCGAAGGAGAATACCGGCATCTTGATTGCAATGTAATCTGCGGTCGGTGCAAGTCCCGGCTCATATCCAAGTCCACGGATCGTATCACCGATAATTACTTTCGTTGCAAGATCAACGATCGGAATACCGGTAACTTTGCTGATGTATGGCACAGTTCTCGAAGAACGCGGGTTTACTTCGATGACATACACCTGCTCGTCCATGGCGATAAACTGGATATTGATCAGTCCGATTACATGCAGTGCCTGTGCAAGACGTTTGGTATACTCAACGATCGTCTCTTTGACATGGTCACTGATCGTCGGTGCCGGGTAAACAGAAATACTGTCTCCGGAGTGTACACCGGTACGCTCGATGTGCTCCATGATACCAGGGATCAGGATATCCGTTCCATCACAGACTGCATCGACTTCGATCTCTTTTCCCTGTAAATATTTATCTACAAGGATCGGGTGATCCTGTGCAATACGGTTGATGATGCCGATAAATTCTTCGATCTCATCATCATTAAATGCGATCTTCATACCCTGTCCACCAAGTACGTAAGAAGGTCTTACCAGTACCGGATAACCGAGACGGTTTGCAACTTCTTTCGCTTCCTCTGCAGTAAACACGGTTCCACCTGCTGCTCTCGGAATCTGTGTTTTCTCTAAGATCTCATCGAAAAGCTCACGATCCTCTGCCGCATCGACATCCTCTGCTTTTGTACCAAGGATCTTAACACCCATCTTCATCAGACTCTCGGTTAATTTGATCGCGGTCTGTCCACCAAACTGTACGACAGCTCCGTCCGGTTTTTCCAGTTTTACGATGCTCTCTACATCTTCCGGTGTTAAAGGTTCAAAATAAAGTTTGTCTGCAATATCAAAGTCAGTGGAAACGGTCTCCGGGTTGTTGTTGATGATGACGGTCTCCCATCCCTCTTTTGCAAATGCCCATGTACAGTGTACGGAGCAGTAATCAAACTCGATACCCTGTCCGATACGGATCGGACCGGAGCCAAGTACCAGTACCTTTTTCTTTGGATTGGTTTCGATGGCTTCGTTCTCACTTCCGAATACGGAATAGTAGTACGGTGTGGATGCCTCAAACTCTGCGGCACAGGTATCTACCATCTTGAATGCTGCCACGATGCCATTTTCATAACGCATATCATGGATTTCTTTTTCGGTCTTTCCGGTCAGTTTTGCAATAACACTGTCCGGGAATTCGATACGTTTTGCTTCTTTTAATAACTCTACAGTTAAAGGCTCATTCTTTAACTGATTTTCCATCTCAACTAAGATGGCAAGTTTATCAATAAACCAGCGGTCAATCTTTGTGATCTCATGGATCTCATCATAACTTTCGCCTCTGCGGAGTGCCTCTGCGATCACCCAGATACGGCGGTCATCCACCACATGAAGCTGCTCGTTTAACTCTTTATCAGAAAGTCCTGTAAAGTCATAAGACATTAAGCTGTCTACGTGCTGCTCTAAGGAACGGATTGCTTTCATCAATGCGCCCTCAAAGTTGTTGCAGATACTCATGACCTCTCCGGTCGCCTTCATCTGTGTGGTAAGTGTTCTCTTTGCCGTGATGAATTTGTCAAACGGAAGTCTCGGAATCTTTACAACACAGTAGTCAAGCATCGGCTCGAAACTTGCATAAGTTTTTCCGGTAATTGCATTTTTGATCTCATCTAAGGTGTAACCTAATGCGATCTTTGCAGCAACTTTTGCGATCGGGTATCCGGTTGCTTTGGATGCAAGTGCAGAAGAACGGGATACACGCGGGTTAACCTCGATGACGCAGTACTCAAAGCTGTCCGGATTCAATGCATACTGTACGTTACATCCTCCGGTGATATTTAACTCGGAAATAATATTTAATGCAGATGTACGGAGCATCTGGTATTCCTTATCGCCAAGTGTCTGGGAAGGTGCAACAACGATGGAATCACCGGTATGTACACCGACCGGATCGATATTTTCCATGTTACATACGGTGATACAGTTGCCGTTCGCATCACGCATTACCTCATACTCGATCTCTTTCCATCCTGCGATACAACGCTCTACCAATACCTCTCCGACACGGGAAAGACGCAGACCGTTTGTTAAGATCTCAACCAGCTCGGTCTCGTTATGTGCGATACCACCGCCGCTTCCGCCAAGCGTATATGCCGGACGAAGTACGACCGGATAACCAATGGTATTGGTAAACTTGATACCATCTTGTACGTTGTGTACGACCTGGGATGCTGCACAAGGCTCACCGATCTTTTCCATGGTATCTTTGAATGCCTGACGATCCTCAGCCTTAAAAATCGTCTCTGCAGTTGTACCGATCAGTCTGACATTATATTTTTCAAGGATGCCTTTTTCCTCTAACTCCATACCAAGGTTTAAGCCTGCCTGTCCACCTAAAGTTGGCAATACGCTGTCCGGTTTTTCTTTTGCAATGATCTTCTCTAAAACAGATACCGTAAGCGGCTCAATATAAACCTGATCTGCGATATCTTTATCTGTCATGATCGTCGCCGGGTTTGAGTTTACCAGCACAACCTCAACACCCTCTTCTTTCAATGAGCGGCATGCCTGTGTACCTGCATAGTCAAACTCTGCAGCCTGTCCAATTACGATCGGGCCGGAACCAATTACTAAAACTTTTTTTATGTCATGATTTCTTGGCATTAATTCTTCCTCCTAAAATTTGTTAAACAATAACGTAAGAATTTTTCTACATCATCGAAATAAAACGATCAAACAAGTATGCAGAATCCTGTGGTCCCGGACACGCTTCCGGATGGAACTGTACGGTAAAAATGTTTTTGCCTACATAGGAAAGTCCCTCATTGGTTCCATCGTTTACATTCACAAATGCCGGTTTCGCGATCTTTGGATCAAGTGTATCCGTATCTACCACATAACCGTGATTCTGGGAGGAAATATATACTCTTCCGGTTTCTAAATCTTTTACCGGATGGTTGCCGCCACGGTGTCCGTATTTCATCTTATGTGTATCAGCTCCGGTTGCAAGTGCCATAAGCTGATGTCCTAAACAGATTGCAAAGATCGGAGTATCGGAATCATATAATTTTTTAATCTCAGCAATGATCTCTTTGCACTCCTTTGGATCTCCAGGTCCGTTGCTAAGCATGATTCCATCCGGATTCGATGCAAGAATCTCTTCTGCTGTGGTATGCGCCGGATAGATCGTCACTTCACAGCCGCGTTTATTTAAAGACTGGGCAATATTATTTTTTGCTCCAAGGTCAAGCAAGGCAACACGCTTGCCTTTTCCTTTTAATACTCGTTTTTCACTGCAGGTAACTTTGTCCACAACATTACCTGTCGTGTATTCTTTTAATCTGGGAATAATTTCTTCTATATTATAGTTATCATTCGTGGTGATCATACCATTCATGGTTCCCTTCTCACGAAGGATCTTTGTCAGTGCGCGGGTGTCGATCCCTGCAATACCAGGAATATCATATTTCGTAAGGAAATCCTGAATTGTTCCCTCCTCACGGAAGTTACTCGGCATCCTTGATAACTCCCTTACAATATATCCGTCCGGCCATGGTCTGCCTGACTCCATATCCGGTGTGATTCCATAATTTCCGATCAGCGGATAAGTCATAACAACCGCCTGTCCCGCATATGACGGATCAGTCAGAACCTCCAGATAACCTGTCATCGACGTATTAAATACGATCTCACTGATGACTTCCCTAGTAGAACCTATACTTGTTCCGGTAAATACATTCCCATCTTCGAGTATTAAATGAGCTTTCATTCGTTTCCCTGTCCTTTCACCTTTTTTCCAAAAAAAAAAACGTCGCCGTTTTTCTTCTTTTTCCATCCAGACAGTCCCCTGACTGAACTTTCCCTTATTAGTACCTATAGTCTTTTTCTTAAATTGTAAAAAGTGTATCATATCATAAGACTTTTTTCAACCTTTTTCCAAAAACAAATAGTACCAAGATTTTATGCGTATTTATGTATATTTATACATTATTTCCAAATCCACAGAAAGCGGCAGTATGTGCTGCCCACACGCAGGAAAATTTTATTACCAAAATGTCATGCAAGACATACATAGTAACAGGCTTTCCTGATTTTCCCGCAGCAATGGGCAGCCGGCGTCTTATATCATCTTCTGAAACGCAAGGATTACAAACAACACGCCTCCAAGCCACGATACATCGGCTTTCCACCGCTTAGATGCCTGCATGCCAATCCTGCATCCGCAAAGTACTGCACAGAAACTGACGACAAAACTTCCAAGCACCGTAAGAAAAATATACTTTCCGCCAAATCCTGCACCCAGCCCTCCAAACATCCCATCCAGTGACATTGCAAGTGCAAAAAATACAGCCTCCACACACGACATGGTCGCCGAATGGTCGCGGTCTGCCATTACCGGATTGTTGTAGATACTCAGAATAAAACTGAGCTGTGAAAAAGAGATTTTGACTTTCTTACAGAGGAACTTATGACGCTCAATATATTTTCTGATCGCATACTCTGTCAGCTTAAAAATTCCCACTGCAAGCAGTCCGAAAAAACTTAAATATATTGCATATTTTTTTAAAAGTATCCCCTGTAACGCCATCCCCGCATAAAGTGATATCCCTAATATTCCACTGCAGACCGTGCTGATGCATAACGCTGCCACAGATCCGATCTTTATCTGCTCACTCCCACACGCCACACACGCCACAAAGACATCCACACTGACAGCTATGATCAAAAGAATTACCTGCACTTTTTTCTACCTCAGACATAAAACCTTCTGTTTTATCATATGTCAGAGATTCAAAAATGCATCTTTACCTTTGATACTGTTCTCCATTTCCGAATAACTCATTTCAAAGAATCAGCCAAAATTCCAGCTTTTCACACTGTTATCTCAGTCAAGTCTTTCGACAATACCAAGGACTTTCTGATAAGCCGCCGCCACCTCATCCAAAAGCGGTTTAAGCTCCCTTTCCGGTTCGCCATCCCTAAGTTCTTCGCATAACTCCTGTGCCGGAATGAGAAGCGGCGTCAGTCCCAGATTCATCGCAAGTCCCTTTAAATTATGTACATGTGTAAACGCCTGCTCATAATCCTTTTCTTCCAGTTCCTTACACAGCGACTCATAATTTGTATCCGTCAGGATCAGTTTTAAAAATTTTCCGATCCTCTCCTCCGTCTTGAGCCGCCGTAAGACCTCCTGTAAATCTGCGCCCATCTCCTTGTAACATTCTTCCAGCGTCATATTTGCTCCCCTTTCACGTTAAGTTTTTTAGTTCATTATCCAACAAATGATGGTTTGTTTATGAAATAAATCGCCCGCCCAAATGGTGTGTTGTAGGTCTGTGAGTGACATCTTGCGCAAAGCCAGAGTTAATTTTGGTTCCGTTGTACGAAAAGAAGAAAAGTCTAAGTGTGCCTGAGTTAGATTTTCGCGGAGTGACGTGAACGGCAACAACGAGTCATCCATGACTCGATGAAGCCTTGTTCTGCCATCCGTGGCAGAACATCACTGTGTATCTACAGACACACAATCTCAATCTGACCATTATCAGATTGAGATAGATTTTCTAATTTTCTCCCAAAGTCACAAAATTACTTCGGCTTTGCGCAAGATGCCAGCCGTCAGGTTATGAACACCATTTGGGTGGGCGGTTCATCTCAAAACTGGGGGCGCGGGTTTGAATTTTTGACATTTGCACAAATGGAAATATACTTAAAATCCTAATGTGCTGTATCATTGATATTCAGCTTAATAACTTCCCAGAATTTTTATATGCTACATTGTATTACATGAATTATTTCGTAAAATGCCAGACCAAATAACACAGAATATTTTTTTCAAATGTGTATGGCAATAAACATAGGCATAACGGGATACATTGAGGTTTTTCCAGTATTATCAAGCCAATAATAATCTATTAAACATAGTTATTTGGAAATATTTTTTTATCAGATTCAGACACAAAACACTAAAAATTTACACCCGCCAAAGTTGTAAAATGAGTTCCCCGGCGAAAGGTGGTTCACAACTTAGTGGCTGGCAAATCGCATCAAGCCGGGATCCGCTTTGTGACTTTGGGAGAAAATTAGAAAGTCTTTGTATGCCTGTTCACAATACAGTGTTGTGCTGCCACGGACGGCAGCACAAGACTTAATGTGCCCGGACGGCACATTTAGGACGCACACGTCATTCCGGCATAAAACTAAATCAGGCATACTTAGACTTTCTTATTTTCGGACAACGGAACAAAACACTCCCGGCTTGATGCAATTTGCCAATCGAGAACCTGCGATGCCACCCTTAGCCGGGGAACTCAACTCACACCCAAACCACAATTAGTCGGGCATTTCATAAGATTACAAAAAAGCAACCCCTGAACCGCCCTCACGTGATTCACGACCTGCTTTTCTTTTTACGCTACACGAATGACATTCAACACTTCCCCATATGCTGCTTTTTTGTTCTCTAAAGCCTCTTCTGTCATCTCTTCTGTTACAAAGCCAAGTTCTCCTGTAACACCCTGTACATCAATATACTCTACATTTCCAAATACTTTTTCCACAGATGCCTTATCTGTACCTGACACTCTGACAAAGAAACGATTCTTCGCGCTGCGGTAATCTACCAGTTCTAATTTCTTTGAACTCCACTCAACCGGAATATTCTTGTCAACATTTTTTGCCATCTCCACAACATCTGCTACCACTGCACTCGCGGTAGGAAGTTTTCCTGCACCACTTCCATAAAACATTGCATCTCCAAGTACATTTCCATGAACAAAAATTGCATTGAACACACCGTTTACATTATATAACGGATGTTCTTTCGGTAATAAGAATGGGGCAACCATTGCAACATACCCGCCGTCTGTCTTTTTGCTTGTTGCAAGAAGTTTAATGGCTCTTCCCATGGCTTTTGCATATTTAATATCGGTCGCAGAGATATGTGTAATTCCTTCTGTGTGGATATCCTCAAAATCTACCTGCTGTCCACAGACAAGTGATGTCAGAATTGCAATCTTTCTACAAGCATCATACCCTTCAATATCGGCTGTCGGATCTTTCTCCGCATATCCTTTTGCCTGTGCATCTTTTAATACCTCATCAAAATCAGCACCTTTTTCTGACATTTCTGTCATCATATAGTTCGTTGTTCCATTGACGATTCCTGTGATTTCCTCAATCTCATCAGCAGTCAGACAGGAATTTAACGGACGGATGATCGGGATACCGCCACCGACGCTTGCTTCGAACATAAAGTTAACATTTTTTTCTTTTGCAAGTGCGATCAGCTCTGCTCCTTTTGCTGCTACTAACGCTTTGTTTGAAGTAGTAACATGTTTTCCGGCCTCTAACATTGCTTTTACAAAGGTATAAGCCGGTTCCACACCTCCCATGGTCTCAACGACGATCTTTACCTCAGGATCTTCTACAATCGTCTTATAGTCGTGTACGATCTTATCCTGGATCGGATCTCCCGGAAAATCTCTTAAATCCAATACATATTTGATCTCTACCGGCTCTCCGACACGTTTTGCTATGCTGCTTCCGTTGATGTCAAGTACTTCCACAACACCAGAACCGATTGTTCCATATCCCATTACTGCTGCTTTCATTTTTCATCCTCCAAGTTCGTCTGCCAGACTATCGCTTCCATCCTCTCAGACAGACTTTATTATCTTTCTATCATTTTACACATCTTACATGCATATTTTATGAACTACAATATATGACGCATCTGCCATGTCTTATTCTCTTGCGAGAATCTTCACATAATGGATGCCTTCCTGTTCCTCAATGTGCTCTAACATTTCAGCCACATCACCAGTCTGTGGCAGGACATCCACACTGAGTGTAAGAGAAGCGATACCGTTGATCGGTATACTCTGATGTATCGTAAGAATATTAGCATGAAACTCTGCTACGGTCTTTAATACAACGGATAACAGCCCCGGTTCATCATCCAACTGGATGACTAATGTGATCGTCCTTCCTTTTGCCGTGTCATGAAATGGAAAAATATCATCTTTATATTTATAAAAAGAACTCCTGCTGATGCCAACTTTTTCTGTTGCCTCCTGCACGGATGCAATCTTACCGGATTCAATCAGCCGCTTTGCCTCGACCACCTTTAAGAGGACTTCCGGAACTGCTTTTTCTTTCAGCACATAATACTGACCTTTTTCTTTCATGTGACTCTATCCCTCTCTTTAGAAATTCATCTGTTGTGTTTGTTGCACGCTGACACTTGTCCTCATGAGGAAGATAATAACATAAAGAGGCTGCATACGCAACCTCTTTTTTATCATGTCAGGAACATTTTTTTATTATGCTGTTAAAATTTTTTACTGCCTCCACCATGTTTTACGCCGCTGCTGCTCGTATGTACCGTACTCCTGCCGCTGTCTTCTGCTTTCTTCTCTTCTATATGACGGTGTGTCACAACAGTGTTCACAAGCACATCGCTGTGTTTCTTTATATTCACTGTTCCGGACTCATGAGCGTCATATTTATATTTGCCATTCCTTAATTTACAAAATAGTACAAGCACCAGGAATACAATAGCGCCTGGGATCAGAGCTAAAACAACGGATGTGATGACATATTCTGCCGGCGTGATCTCAATATCCGCCTCCTCATACTCATACTGATTTGACGGGATTCCTTCATCATAATAAACCAGCACATCTTTTAACATTACAGACAGACACTGTTCATATTCTCCATCTGAGATCGGTTCATATCCGTCATTTAAAATATCTTCAATACGCGCATCCGTAAGATACCTGATTGCAATGCCACCGGTAGAAATACAGATTTCACGGTTCTGCATATCGATCAGGAGTGCAACACCATCACCGTTTTCTGCAATCGCATCAAAGAAATCATCCGCATATTCCTGCGTGGTTTTTCCATTTGTGTCATCCGTCGTCAACATCAGCATATTCCATCCGGTCTTCTCTCCCGCAGCGTCCAGTTCACTCTCAAGCGTCTCGATCTCTTCCGGTGTCAGAAGCGCAGCATCATCATATACCGTCTGTTGTGGAACATTTTCTTCTGCTGCAAAGCATACATGCTGTCCGCCTGCTGCAAGTAAAATCGTAAACAGCCAGGCAAATACAATACCCTTTAAACATAAAAATCTTTTCTGTCTCATGCTAGCCCTCCCAGTAATAAAATGACCAGTGTTACCAGACTGACGATTCCACTGACAAGTGAGATTTTTTTATAGTCGATCGGGAGTTCGCCGTACACCTTTCCAGTCTGTCCGTTCATGGAAAAATAATAGATTTTTCCGTTTTTCGCCTTGTATGTAATTGTCCATACCGGCAGAAGCGTATACGACCACTTTTCTTTTAATGCCCGGAAATCGGCATTTTTTATCGACACGGAACTGTATCCATTTATTTGTTCCCGCATCAGTTTCTCTGCACTCTCACGCGCTTCCTGCTGCACTTTCTTTTCTATCTGTTTTTTCTCAATATCACGCTTTTCTGCCAGAAATCCAGACAGAAATCCAAGCTGAAACTTTTTCACATCCTTAAAATCATAAGGCATTACACCGCAGATCAGCTCCTGATTTGCCTTCCCAAGTGCATTTTCCGTCAGGTTTTCAAGTTTTACATCACCTTCTCTTGATACCTGATAATACTTTGTCTCCGTATATTCCGTGTTTCCGGTTCGCCACACGCGGACATTTCTCGCCTCGCCCTGCATTTTTCCCTCCAGGCTGGTATTGTAATGCCAGTATGGAAAATATACACCTGTGATGCTCTCGACCTGCTTTTTGTTGTAAAAGGCACGCGGGACAAATTTTTTCTTGCAGACATAATCTTTGAATCCTTTTTCTGCATCTTCCCTCGACACAGAAAACGGAATCACCTGATCCGGCAGGAATTTACCTTCCAGCCGTCCGCCAAGCACGACCGGATTATGGCAATAATAACAGAAAGTCGCCGCTGTAGTGGCATCCGTCACAATCTGTGCACCACAACTCGGACAGGTATAGGTCACTGCATCAGCTTCCTTCCCTGCTTCCTTCCCTGCTTCTTTATCTGACTCTTTATTTTCCGTGTTATCTTTTTCTGCTCCACTACCTGCTTTATTTCCCGGCTGGCTCTGCTTCTTATCCTCCGGTTTACCTGATGCTTTTCCTGCGCCCGCAGCATCTGCATTTTGAGGTTCCGTCGTCTGTGCCGGCTTCATGGCATCTAACTCTTCCTGTGAAAACAGACTGAAACAATATTCACATTTATACTTTTGTGTGGAAGGATCAAAAATCAGTTCTCCATCACAATTTGGACATTTAAAACTGATCACTGCCATAATTAGTCCCTCGCTTTTCCACAGTTACTGCAGAATTTTCCTTTGTTGACCTGACCACATTCACACGTCCACTCTGCTGCCGGTGCCGGTTTTCCACACTCACTGCAGAATTTTCCTGTATTGACATGGCCGCATTCACATGTCCACTCATTCTTTGGTGCAGGCGCCGGTTTTCCACATTCACTGCAGAATTTTCCCGTGTTGGTGCGGCCGCACTCACAGGTCCATGTGCCCGCTGCACTGCCTGCCGGATTTGGCTGGCTCTGGTTCATGGCTCCCGCATTCTGCCCCTGATTCATGCCTCCTGCCATCTGGCTCTGTGCTGCATTTCCATACATCTGCCCCTGCTGATCCTGCGGTGTCTGAAGTGCGCCAAGTCCTGACAACGTCTGGTTCATCGCATTCATGCCCATGCCGACTCCCATAAACCCGTTCATGGCTCCTGCTGCATTGCTTCCTGCATCACGCACACCCTCGGTCAGATTTTTGACTGCCATACCGCGCATTACATTGAAGTCACCACCGAGCATTGCGCCCTCATTTCTCATGTTGATGAGTTTCTGGGACTCCTCATCATAAGATACGCTCGCAATACCGACACTCTGGATCTCCATACCGCGCATCTGGTTCCACTCTTCATCGAGCGTATTCGCCATATACTTTCCAAGTTCTCTTGCTTTTGAAGTCACATAGGAAATTCTGGTTCCGTCCGCTGACATCTGGTTGATGGATGCCTGCAGTGCCTCTAAAAACTCGGACAGATACTGTTCATTGATGGATGAGATCTCCACATGATCCTGATTTTTCGGGATGGCTTCCGCATAGAACTGCAGCGGATTGGTGACTTTGATGGAATAAGTTCCATGTGCACGCAAAAACAATTCTGCGTTATAAAAATTATCAAAATAATTGATCGGATTTCTGGTACCGAATTTGATTCCTTTGATCTCCTGCAGATTGATAAAAAATACCTTCTGCATCGTCGGCGTCTGTCCGCCGAATTTGAAACGATTGAATGTTTCTTTTAAAGATTCTCCAAATTCACCGTTGAACATGGATGGCATGGATGAATTATCCACTTTATAATATCCCGGCTCTGCCGTGTAATCTACGATCTTTCCGCCGTCTACGAGCATCATGAACTGATTGTCATACACATGAATGATCGAACCGTTGCTGACCGTATCCGGCGTTCCCTTCCGGTTCTGTCCTTTTCGGATCAGCACACCGCTCGTAAAGACAGTGTTGTCCCCCATGTCATCTGCTTCGTAAACTTCTAACCACTGATCGGCAAGACCTCCGCCGATCGCCTGCGTAATTGCTCTGATAATTCCCATAATTAATCCTCCTTGTTTTGCGGAGCAAAATGCGACTGCCTTTGCAGGAGCAGAGGATTTTCCTCCTTGTTTTGCGGAGCAAAATGCGACTGCCTTTGCAGAAGCAGAGGATTTTCCTCCATTGTTTTCCATCCTTTGTTATGAATGATGGTAGTCCGTCTCATCAAAACTATGTAATGTCCATACTTTCAGGTTCAAAAGCGTCACCGCCGAACCACAGTACTCACAGTAAGCTGCGCCGAGATTTGTGATCGGCGCACCGCAGTTCGGGCAGGTAGTTCCGACTGCATTGTCCATTCCTGCAAGTTTTTCATTCTGAATATACATAAGCTGTACATTATATCTGGTCTGTTCCGTCAGCTCTTTACTGCCGCTTAAGATTTTTCCCGCTTTTTCACAGTAATGCAGATACCCGACTGCACTCTGGAATGTAATCACACAGGTACCCTGCTTTTTCTCATAACCAGCAATCTCTGTCTGATGAATCTGTATCTGTTCGTAGTGCTCTGTGACTGCCTCCGTCTCATTTTCACGGATTCTGTTTTTGATCTGCGCTAAAAATTCTTCCGAAACGCCATCTTTTATCTGTCTTTCAAAAATGCCGGCATCTGCGGCAGCGATTGCCTGCAATGCCAGCATGAGTGCATTTTCCACTTTATCCTTAAACTGTTCGATATGAAAATCAGGAAAATCCCTCTGGATCTGCGGCAGAAAAATCCGTGTCATCGCAGAAACGGATTTCGGTGTTACCGCAAGCTCTTTTGCCTGTTGTTCTAATCCCTCTTTGATGGAATCTGTGCCAAACGCCATGCGGGACAATCTACGCAGTTTTTCCCGCACGATCCGGTATGCCGCGTATCCCGCGCCACAGGATATGCAGACAACAAAGACAATCACAAGGAGTGTGACCGTTCCCTTACTCATCGTCTCCTCCAAGTCCCTTCGGGCATCCAAGTGAAAGCCATTTCAGGTAACCATTGATAAAAATATCAATCTTTCCATCCATGACGCTGTCTACATTTCCGGTTTCTACACCGGTTCTGTGATCTTTTACCATCGTATATGGCTGCATAACATAAGAACGGATCTGGTTACCCCAACCGATCTCCGTTACCTCTCCACGGATATCTGCAGCTTTTTCCGCATTTTCCTGCTGCTTTAACAAATACAGTTTTGCCTTCAACATCTGCATTGCCTTATCCTTGTTCTGGAACTGGGAACGCTCATTCTGGCACTGTACCACGATTCCGGTCGGAATATGCGTAATACGGATTGCGGAAGATGTCTTATTGATATGCTGTCCACCGGCACCACTTGAACGGTAGGTATCGATCCGCAGATCGTCCTCATTGATCTCAACGTCAAGATCTTCCTCGATATCCGGCATGACATCGCAGGATACAAACGATGTCTGGCGCTTGCCGGCTGCATTAAACGGTGAAATACGAACCAGACGATGCACACCTTTTTCAGATTTCATGTATCCATATGCATTCTCTCCGTTGATCTGGAATGTGATGGATTTAATACCTGCTTCCTCCCCGTCAAGGGAATCTAAAACCTCCACAGAAAATCCTTTGTCCGATGCCCATCTTGTATACATGCGGTAAAGCATTGCCGCCCAGTCACAGGACTCCGTGCCTCCGGCTCCTGCATGCAGTGAGACGATCGCACCATCCGAATCATATTCCCCGGATAACAAAGTCTTGATACGGATACCATCATAGGTCTTCGTAAATTCATCGAGCATTTCCTGGATCTCCGGGATCAGGGAAGCATCATTTTCCTCATATCCCATCTCGATCAATGTCTCAATATCCTCAAATTCTGTCTTTAAGGATGCATAAGTTGCGACATCATCCTTCATGCTCTTTAATTCTTTCATTTTTTTCTGGGAAACAACCGGATCATCCCAAAAACCGGGATCTTCCATTTCCCTCTCTAATTCCTGGATCCGCTGCTCTTTATTAGCCAGGTCAAAGTGAATCCCTCACTTCCTGCAGCGGTTCCCTGTATGTGTTCAGGGTCACTTTAAATTGATCAAGTTCTACCACAGTATCACCTCTTTCTGATATTTAAGATATATTTCTATTGTAAAGTATGCGCTCTTTTTGCGCAATGCCTTCTCCATATTTTTAAGAGAATCGCAAGAAGTAAAAGACCTATTGCTGTTCCCGCTGTATCAATGCAGACATCCTTAAACTGTCCGGAACGCCCTGGGATAAACAGCTGGTGGATCTCATCTGTCGACGCATAACAAAAATTGAATCCAAGTACTGCAATATAATGCATTTTCCCCTGTATTCCACACGAACCCAAAAATGCAAATGCGATCCATCCTAAAATTGCATATTCTGTCATATGTGCAGCTTTCCGGATTGGATATTCAATATTTCCTGCTATCTTTCTGATCTGTTCTGCTGTCAGTCCCCAGTTAAAAATATCATCTGTATCTTCAACCAGACGGTATGAGATCGTACCGCTGATCTCGGAAGATTCCGTCGCTGGCTGATTGGAAAACCAGAATATGATAAACATCCAGCATATCAGCATGATTCCCAGAATCAACCGCATTACTGTTTTGTTCATTTTCCGTTTAATTCCTCCGTGAGTACTTCCACTGCTTTCTGGATCTGGTTATCATATTTTACATCATATTCCGTTCCATCCGGATCTAAATATTCATATTCCAACTCAATATCCGGATCAATTCCAACACTGTGGATATAGTTTCCATTCGGCGTAAAATATTTTGCTGTGGTAAGTTTCACTGCATCCCCATCTTCAAGTGGGAAAATAGTCTGAACGATTCCTTTTCCAAATGTAGTTGTTCCGATCAATGTGCCATATTTGTAATCTTTAATCGCTCCGGCTAAAATCTCAGATGCACTTGCACTGTCTCCGTTGATCAGCACTGCAAGTGGATATTCCATGTAAGTGTCTCCACTTGACGTATATGTTTCGCGGTGACCGTTTTTGTCTTCCGTGTATACAACTGTGCCTTCCGGAAGAATATCATCTAAGATCTGCACAACAGCGGTAACGAGTCCTCCACCATTATAGCGCACATCCAAAACCATTGCTTTCATTCCCTCTTTATCTAACTCTGCCACTGCTTTTTCAAACTGGTCTGCAGTCTCTGTCTCAAAAGAATCAATATGGACGTAACCGATATTATAGTCAAGCATCTGTGAAGACACACTTGGCAGTGTTACATTTTTACGCTCTACATCAAAAGATAAATTTTCCCCGGTAGAAGGACGGTATACTTCTAAATGTACCGATGTCCCCTCCTCACCACGGATCAGTTTTACCAGTTCCGTCACTTCCATGCTTGTGGCATCTGTTCCGTCAACCGAAGTGATCACATCATCTGCAAGCAGTCCTGCTTCATCCGAAGGTGTTCCTTCATATATCTTGGAAATTGATACTACCATCGTATCCGGGTCCTGCCGTAATCCCGCACCGATTCCATAATACTGTCCGGTTGTGCTCACCTGCATCTGTTTATAATCTTCTGCATTATAATAGACGGAATATTTATCCCCAAGACCGCTTATCATGCCCTCATACAGTCCGTCCTGTAATTCGGTATCATCCACCTCGTCATAATAGTACATATCTGTATATGCTTTCAGTTCATTGATCTTCTGAACCGTTTTTGCATCCAGGATCGAGTCCGTCTTACCAGATGCATTCGTTATGTAGATTTTTGCTCCTGTTACTTTTGTAACTACGCTCAGTGCGACAAATCCAACGAAAATCGTCCCTGCAATACCGCAGGCCACACCTTTTGCCATCTGTCCTTTTTTGCTTTTCTTCGGTTCTCCGATTTGCTCTGGCATAATCTCCGGAACCTGCTGCTCATTTTTATTTTCCATATTCTGTCTCCATTCCTGCGCTGTTTTTATGTTGATTTTTATGCTGCCGTTTTACGCTGCCATTCACACCTGTTGTGTGACCAGCCGCATTTTTATTTCATATTGCCTTTTATACTACACTCCACATTACTTATCATATCATTCATATGTGAAGATTCGCTGTCCTACTACATCGGGACAAAATTTCCCATGAAGCTTCGGATTTCGGATGTCAAAAGGTGGTTCACAATTTGACAATCCCAAAATTAAAAGCCACCTTTTGACACCCAAATCCAACCAATTTAAAAAGGACCACCGCGCATTGCGGTAGTCCCAAAAACATCCGCATCATCTGCCCAGATAACTCCACGGGCTGACATAGCTTCCGTTTAATGATACACCAAAGTGTAAATGATTTCCAGTAGAAATACCCGTACTTCCGACCTGTGCGATCGTCTGTCCGGCAGATACTGTCTGACCTGGTGAAACCAGAAGCGCAGACGCATGCATATATACAGTATATAATCCACCGCCATGATCGATCATCACATAATTGCCGGCAGCACTGCTGTAGGCTGCCGTCGTAACCGTTCCATCCGCTGCCGCCACGATCGCAGCACCTCCGGACGCTCCGATGTCAATTCCTTTATGATTGGAAGAAGCACCTCCCATCGGCGACACACGTGTTCCATAATCACTGGTCACACGTGTACTGCTCGGACAAGGCCAGGTGAAAACTCCTCCTGTATATGGATTATCCTGCTTGCCTGCAGCCGCTTTCTCTGCTTCGATACGCTTGATCTCCGCAATGATTTCCTCCTGTGCCTTTATCTCCGCCGCATAGTAATCTGCATCACTCTGTGCCGAATCGATATTTCCCTCGATTCCGGCAAGTTCTGTCTCACGCTGTTTCATAAGTGCTGCAACCGAAGCCTTTTCCTGTTCAACAGATGCTTTTTCCTGCTCTACTTCTTTTTTTATTTCCTCTAATGTGGCATAGTCTTCTTCTAACTGTTTTTCCACATTCTCAATATAATCCACTGTGTCCTGATACTCGTTAAGCTTTTTTCTGTCATATTCCTGAATCTGTATGATATACTCAGCAGAATTTAAAAAATCTGAAAAACTCTCTGAACTGAAAAGTGCCTCAAAGTAGGACTCCTGTGCATTTTCATACATAAACTGTATGCGCACTTTCATATCCGCATACTGCTGTTCTTCCTGCTTTTTTGCATCTTCAAGCTGACTTTTCGTATCCTCGATCTGGTCTTTTTTCTCAGTCAGCTCCTGATTCTTCTGCGCAAGCCGGTTTTCGAGTGCAGTGATCTGACTTGAAATATTCATTAGCTGCGTATTCAGGTCATTTACTTTTTCCTGCACATCCCCTTTGGACTCTTTGAGCTCGTTTATGGTCTGTTTTGCATCTTCCAAAGCCTTTTCCAAAGCTGCTTTTTCCTGCTGCGCTTCTTTTAAAGATGTGGATGTATTTTCACTTTTCTTTGCACTGCTGTTTTCTGCTGCCGGTGTTATCTGCACTGTGGCAGCCACACCGATCATCACAATCAGTAATACAGCCGTTATCCTGTGTATCCATTGACTTTTATTAATTATCATACCTTTAAATGTTTGCGGATTGTAATCCGGCTTCCAATAAATCCAATACCAACACCAAGTAACAATGCCACAGGAACCAATGTGTGGAATACCTGATCCACACTTAAGAACTGTATCATATTACTGATAAATTTAAACTTATCTCCAATATATAATATGATCTTCTCATATAAAACATACAAAATACCAAGCGGAATCGCCGCTCCGATCAACCCGATCACGATTCCCTCAACCACAAACGGGGCACGGACAAAATAATCCGTTGCACCAATCAGTTTCATAATTCCAATTTCTTCCCTGCGCACGGAAATACCGACCGTGATCGTATTGCTGATAAGGAAAATCGCAACGCCAAGCAAAATCAGGATGATTCCTGCAGAAATGTAACCAATCAGACTGTTAAAATCAGTCAGTGTATGCGCTACCATTTCAGACTGTTTTACAGATCGTATTCCATCTATGGACTCTAAATAAGTTACTAACGTACTCTGCATTGATATATCATTCATATAGATAGAATAACTTGCAGAATTGGCAAGCGGATTATCACCAGCAAAACTTGAAGCCGCATCTTCATTACCATCAAAATAAACATCTTTAAAACTTTCCCAGGCTTCATCCGCAGACGTATATTCACAATGGGATACCTCAACGCGCTGCTTGATCAGATCACCGATTTCCTCAATGCGCTGTTCTGATATACCCGCATCAAAAAATACTGTGACCGCCACGCCGGATTCGGCATCTTTTACCATTGCCTGAAAATTGGTCACGATTGAATAAAAAAGACCAAACAAAAAAATACACGCTGTCATCGTCGCAATGGATGCGAGTGAAAACATCTTATTTTTCCAGATGTTGACCAGTCCCTGTTTAATCGTATAAAAAAAAGTACTAATCCTCATAATCGTAATCTCCCTCGCGTTTTAATACATCGCGTTCCGTCAGGCTGCGGCTGATAGCATTATCACCAGTCACAATACTGCTGGCTGTATCACTGTCATCCACGATTACACCTTTCTGCATGGTAATAACACGTTTATTCATGGCTTTTACGATCTCAAGGTTATGGGTAACAACAACAACCGTTGTACCATTGTTATTGATCTCTTCCATCAGCTTCATGATCTCCCAGGCATTATTGTTATCCAGATTACCGGTTGGTTCATCTGCCAGAAGAATCTTCGGTTTATTGATAAGTGCTCTTGCGATTGCAACTCTCTGCTGCTCACCACCGGACAACTGTTTCGGATATGAGCGGTATTTTGCTGCCAGTCCTACCATGGAAAGCATCAAAGGAACATTCTTTTTGATGGAACGCGTGGATTCTCCGATGACTTTCTGTGCAAATGCAACATTATCATAAATATTACGATCCTTTAACAAGCGGAAATCCTGAAATACCACGCCTATCTTACGACGGAATTTCGGGATTTGTCTTCGCCTGATCTTATTTAATTTCTGACCGTTTATTGTGATCGTACCCTCCGTCGGTTCAAGTTCCTTCAATAAAAGTTTAATCAGCGTAGATTTTCCGGAACCACTGTCCCCGACGATGAATACAAATTCTCCTTCTTCAATGTTAAGACTCACGTCATTAAGCGCAGGTATTCCTGCAGAGTACGACTTGCTGACATGTTCTAACTTAATCATAGCAATCTCCATTTCTAGTAGTCTAACGACTCCATGTACTTCATGTATTTTACTACCATAAGTGCGATTTTAAAAGTAATGGCATCTTCAAACACACGCAGATCAAGTCCGGTTGCTTTCTGCAGCTTGTCCAGACGATATACCAATGTGTTACGGTGAATATAAAGCTGTCTGGAAGTTTCGGAAACATTCAGGCTGTTCTCAAAAAACTTATTGATCGTTGTAAGTGTCTCCTCATCGAACTCATCCGGTGATTTACCATCAAAGATCTCTTTGATAAACATTTTGCAGAGTGGGATCGGGAGCTGATAGATCAAACGTCCGATTCCTAGTGTAGAGTAAGCAATAACATCTTTTTCCTCAAAGAAAATCTTGCCTACATCAAGTGCCATTCTTGCTTCTTTATAGGAACGAGATACTTCTTTGATCTCTCCGACGATCGTACCGTATGCCACATGTACATCACTGTCCGAATCAGAACGGAACAGATTTACAATGACCTCGGCGGTCTTATTCATCTCTTCGTATCCCTCGTTCTCGCCTACTTCTTTTACAACGATAATGTTTTTCTCATCGACTGCGGTGACAAAATCTTTGGTCTTTCCCCCAAAAATGCCACGAATACGTTCAAGTTCATTACCGTCTTTGTCGCGGTTGGTCTCCACGATAAAAACAACACGTCTGACTTCCGTATCAATATGCAGTTTTTTGGCACGATTGTAAATATCAACCAAAAGCAGGTTATCCAAAAGCAGATTCTTGATAAAGTTATCTTTATCAAATCTCTCTTTATATGCTACCAGAAGATTCTGGATCTGGAAACTGGCAATTTTCCCCACCATATAGACGTCATCGCTGTCGCCGTTGGCAAGCAGGATGTATTCTAACTGATGATCGTCAAACACCTTAAAAAACTGATAGCCGTTTACAACCTGGCTGTCTGCAGGAGATTCCACAAACGCAAGCGCCGGCTCCATATATTTGTCTGCTTCCGGAAATGTAGCAGCCAGCACCTTCCCCTCTACATCAATAATGCATAAATCAATGCGGGTAATTCCTTTCAACCCATCAATTGTATTTTGAAGTATCTGATTTGAAATCATAAGCTCCGCTCCTTCTATCTTCGTTTCATTTGAAACACACCCGGCAAATCGGGCTGCTGTGTACATCAGCTGTCAATTTCTGTATGACACAGTACATAACCTCCATTGCACGCATGGGCAACTTTCACAATAAAAATATACCCATTGTCCCCACTTAAAAATACCTAAATTCTATTTTAATGCAAAACAGCAAAAAAAGAAAGAGGAAATGCATATTTTTTATGCACTTCCTCAATGTATCCTGCTTTTTTCCCATTTTTTACAGTGTACATAGTTCACAAAGAAAATTTTCAGGACATCTGCTCCTGGAATCCCTCACCGAGTACCTCTCTTGCATCTGAAACAATTACAAATGCATCCGGATCCACTTCGCTTACGATCTCTTTTACCTGAACAATCTCTTTTCTCGAAACCACACAGTAAAGCATGCATTTTTCCGCACCGGAATACATTCCTTTTGCGTGAAGCCCTGTCACGCCGCGCTCTAACTCTGTCATGATACGTTTTGCCACCTGATCATAATGGTCTGTGATAATAAATGCAGCTTTTGAAAACTTTAAACCTTCCATCAGCGCATCTGACACTTTGCTTGTCACAAAAATTGCAACGATCGCATACAATGCCACATGTACACCAAACACAAACAGTCCGGCGATCACAACCGCTCCATCTAAAAACTGTATGATCTGTACCACGGAATAATGTTTATAGTAATGCTGGATCAGGGTCGCCACCATCTCCGTTCCACCGGTTGTTGATTTTGCCAGCAGCACAAGTCCCATTCCGACACCGCCAATACAGCCGCCGAAAATCGCTGCCAGCACATAATCACCATCAGTAAGATCGATAAGAGGCAGTATATAAAGCCAGAGAGAAAGAAGAAGTGTTCCAACGATCGTTCTCCAGATAAAACGTTTCCCCTTGATCTTAAAAGCAGCTAAAAATAACGGCACATTGAGCACAAGGTTCGTCAGCCATAAAGGAACACCACCCGGAATCAGTCTGCCAGTCACATCTTTTATAATGATTGCAAGACCGGTAAATCCTCCTGTTACCATACTGACCGGATCATAAACACACTGAATACTCACTGCGATCAATGCCGTTCCCACCAGCATAAGGATATAATCCCAGACCAGAGATCTTTTATATAAAAACTTCTGCATACCAAACCTCAGCTTTCATACTTTTCAATACTGTTTTTTAATCTGATACGTTGAATCAGATTAAAGAAAAAACCTTTGATCTTCGATCTTTTCCGGTGAACTTCAAATCCGCCGATTCCATACCATAAATTCGCATTGATCTTGTCACGGTGTTCTACAAGGAAATGTTCCTGTTTTGGGGATGGAATGATCGAAATGATCACAGCCGGTGTTGCAGCATTCAGCTCATTGATCACACCCTCAAGATCTCCAACGCAGTTTTCCGTCGCAGCAGCACCAGCCAGTACCAGCTTGGGATATTCCTCACTAAGTTCCTGTATTAATTCATCAACAGCCTCCTGTGTTTCTCCAATAACAAAAACAGATTTACGGTTACGCTCCACACGCTTTAAAAATTCATCTGAAAAATCATTTTCTTCTGTTTCTCGAATCCTCTGCATCGTATCGACTCCCGCCGCCTGAAGGATTCCTTTCTCTCCGATCACTGCCAGATCAAGGGATGAGATCACCTCTTTTAACACAGGATCTGTTTCCGACTCGGTAAGCATCTGCATGGAAACCATCTCGATAACATTTAACACATTATTATCATACCAGGCTTCCACGCGCATGATTGCTTCCCGCACTGTATAATTGTCCAGTTGTATTCCAAGAATATCTATCTTCTTAATCATTTTACACCCATATTCATTTCCATATATTGAAAAAATATACGCGAACAGTATAGCAGACATGGGGTAATATTTCAAGAAATACTAACCGTATCTTATTTTTGCTCTGAATTTTTGGCTGTTGTAAACAGTTTCTTTAAGCAGCTATATGCAACCAGAACACCTAATATCATAAGTAAAAGTGCGACAATAAGCTGTAATCCATCCACTAAAAACGTTGCATTGTGTGCGGCAATATTTGATACCAGTGCAATCGTTTTCTGCACCAGGGCTGTAAATGTAACTGCCAGCATTACGAACATTGGTATGTAAAGTGTCCATCCGGTTCTTCCTGTTGTCTTTAAGAACACAGCCAGTGCGATCAATACCATTGCTGCAAGGAGCTGGTTTGCAGAACCAAATAACGGCCAGATATTATTGTATCCGCCAAGTGTCAGCAGATAACCGAAGAATAATGTGATCACTGTCGCAAAATATTTATTGGTCAGTACACGCTGTGCAGGTGTCATCTTTTCTGGATCGGTGCTGTCTCCATAAAACAGTTCCTGAAAAGACATACGTCCGATTCTCGCTACAGAGTCAAGTGATGTTAATGCAAGTGCCGATACACACATAGTCATAAATACAGTTGCAACCTGAACCGGAACACCAAGTTTCTCTAAGAAGCCGGCAACACCGGAAGAGAAAATTGCAAACGGTGTTCCCTCAGGTTTTGTTCCACCGACTGCAACGGCTCCGACAACTACCAGTGCCACAATACCAAGTAATGATTCTACTACCATTGCGCCATAGCCGATCATCGGCATATCTTTTTCATTGCTGACTGTCTTAGAAGAAGTACCGGAAGATACAAGGCTATGGAAACCGGAAACTGCACCACAGGCGATCGTAACAAATAATGTCGGGAATAATCCACTTCCATTTACATTAAACCCATTAAATGCATTTAACTGCATCTGCGGATGTGCAACGACAACTCCGACAACTGCACCGATAATCATACCGAGCAGCATAAATGTTGTCATGTAATCCCTCGGCTGCATCAGAAGCCACATTGGAAGAACAGATGCCAGGAATAAGTATGCCATGATGATGTAGATCCATGCTGTCTTTGAAGCATAGATTGGAAGTTTCATACCAACTGCAAACATCACAACTAAAAGAGCGATCGCAACAACTGCTTTTACCCATTCATTCATTTTTCCAACATGCTTCTGGATCACGCCAAAGATAACAGCTACAACGATAAATAACATCGAAATAGATGCTGCTGCTGAGTTTGCATAAGCAGTTCCTGCGCTGTCTAATCCGACACCATTAAATGTTCCTGCTACCATATCAGTGAATGCTGCGATAACAAGCAGTGTAAACAGCCAGCAGAACAGCATGAATAATTTCCGTCCTGTCTTACCGATATATTTCTCAATGATCATTCCCATCGATTTTCCTTCATTCTTTACGGATGCATACAGTGCGCCAAAATCCTGTACGGCACCGAAGAACAATCCACCGATGATCAGCCATAACAGAACCGGTACCCATCCAAACACGGATGCTAAGATCGGTCCAGTAACAGGTCCTGCTCCTGCGATGGAAGAAAACTGATGTGAAAATACGGTAAATTTTGATGACGGTACATAATCCTGTCCGTCCTCATGTGTATAGGCAGGTGTTTTTGCATTCGGGTCGATCCCCCATTTTTTTGCAAGCCACCTTCCATACAGCAGATATCCTGCTGCAAGTGCTACAATTCCAATTAAAACAATTACTAATCCATTCATAACCTCTTACCGTCTGCACACTGCAGACAACTCCTTTCTTTTTTTTCAGATAAATAAAAAGACTTTCGTCTGATAGATGTTTATACATCCAAAAGACGAAAGCCTATACTTCCGCGGTACCACTTTTCTTGCCATGTTCCCATGACCTCTCTGCCCCATCATATATTCTGTGTACCATATATGTATATATCATATCACACATATACATATGCCTATCGTGCATCTATCATACACAAATATCCCTAACAGGTCTCTCTGTAACGGAAGAGCTCCGGTGCCGCTTACTGACCTGATGGCTTTCGGCGTACTGCTTGCAGAGGATATTATCAAAAGATGCATGTCATTTTCCACCAGCCAACGACTCTCTGTAATGCATTGCCTTCCAATAACGGTATTCTGTTCACTGCATTTGTTCTATTTATCTGTATGCCACATAGTTTAGCACTCTTTTTTCAAATGTCAACCGCTTTTTTCACATTTTAATTATTTCGAATCTTTTTTCTGAATTATCAGATATTTTCTCAAGTATTGTAATCTTTTTTCATATTTAAAAAGTCAATATCTTTTCCACAGTTTTTTATTTTATGGCAAACTTTATGATTTATACACAAAACAAATATTCGATTTTTTTACTATGTAAACCATGTTTTTTTACACCAAAAATGTGGATAACGTGGATAACTTCGTGTATAACTTTATTTTTCCACGTTTTTAGGGCATTTTAACAGTGGACAACTTTTGGGATAACTTTCTCCCTTTGTTTATTACTTTTTTTGCGCCATGATATTTTGTGCATGTTGTATACTCCACTTTTTCTTTATAGGACGTAATTTCCTATGAATTAAAAAAACAGCTATTATCCTAAGACAATAGCTGTTCTTATCATAAATTAGAAAATTCTTCTTACACAGATCGGACTTCTGTAATTTACATTGGAGAACTTGATACCACTTGACGGCGTACTTGCATGAACGATCGTACCACCACCAACATAAATAGCAACATGTCCACTGTAGCATACAATATCTCCCGGCTGTGCATCTGAAAGACTTACCCCATATCCAACCCCTCTTAATGCACTGGAAGAATGAGGAAGACCTACACCAAATGCTGCATATACACTCATAACAAAACCAGAGCAGTCTGCACCGTTTGTCAGGCTTGTTCCACCGTATACATATGGATTACCGATAAACTGGGATGCATAACTTGCAACTGCCTGTCCGTTAGAACTTCCTGCTGCTGCATAGCTCTTTGAACTTCCAGAACTCTTTGATGAAGATAACTTACCATCTGCTTTCTTTCTTGCTGCGTTTGCTGCTGCATCAGCTGCCTCACGCTCTGCTTCCTCTTTTGCAAGTCTTGCTTTTTCTTCTGCTTTAGACTCAGCCTGTACAAACTCGATCGTAATATCTACATAATCTTTATGTACCCAGCCATCACCCTCTTCGGTGGTAACTTTTGCCCAGCCTTCCACAGACTCATCATCTGTAACAACCAGGTCATCTCCAACCGGAACCATGGTAAGAATACTTGCATCTGTGGACGGCTCTGTTCTTACATGGAGTGTTGTGGTGTTGACCTTTGCGTATTTAGTACTGACTTTCTTTGCCAGTTCCTCATCATTTGGTACTACATATTCGCAATTTACATATCCATCAACATTACCGGACTTAATACGATACCAGCCGTTATCTGTTGTCTCAAGGATTGTTCCTGCGGAATTATTGTACAGCTTACCAAGTACCTCACTGTCTGTATTTGGCTCTGAACGAACATTTACATAATTATCAACCTGCGCAATCGCAATATCTGTATATTCAGAAGCAACAACCGGTGTCTCATTCTCACTGACCTGCTCTGCCTGCTCTGCTGCTGCCTGAGCTGCTGCATCATTGCTGTCTGCAAGGCACTGTGCCAAAGCCTGTGAAACACCTGCTGCAGGTGTCTGTCCCTCTGCAATTTCAGCTGCAGTCACACTTGAAACACCTGCGACCGGGGCTGCATATGTATTTAACCCAAAGCTGCCAATTGATAATGCTCCTGCTAAAAGACAGCCTGTAATTCTTACCATTCTCTTCTTCATTTACGAAAAGCCTCCAACTGAGTTTTCATGTTTTCGCAACTATAAAACTATTTCATCGTTTGTTACGAATTTGTTACATTTATTACGTGTTTATTATAACAAAGGCATATTTCCATGTCAACCTGTATTAACCGTGAATTTTACTAAAATATTACATTTCTTTTTATTCAATTTTTCATGGAAATAGCTTATCTTTTCATGGAAATGGCTTGTCTTTTCATGGAAATGGCTTGTCTTTTCCATAGATTCCTGTCATAATAAGGTTATAAATATTTTTTCAGGAGGTGCAGTATGGATATTTCAGGTATGACGCCGGCACTTAGTACATTACAGTCCTACGACGCAGGCTCTTCTGTCAGTCAGACCAGCCTTTCCTATGCGGTTTCTACTGAACTATTAAGCCAGCAGCTCGATATGACGCAGGAAATGGGCACCGCTATGGTTCAGATGATGGAACGTTCCGTAACACCGGGACTTGGTGGAAATATTGACGTCTATATTTAATCAATCTATAAATCAGAGATTATATATCATGTCGGCAGAATAAAAAATCCCGGTACAGATGGGAATCACACCATCTGTACCGGGATTTTTCATGTTAATTCATAAGAGCTGCTCTAGGATACAGTGACTATGCTTTTTATGGCTTTGCTTTATTTTACAGCAATAGCCTCAATCTCAAGCATAACATCTTTGGGCAGACGTGCAACTTCCACACAGCTTCTGGATGGAAATGCTCCGTCAAAAAATGTTGCATATACTTCGTTAATTGCACCAAAATCATTCATCTCTTTGATAAAAACAGTCGTCTTAACAACATTTGCCATACTGGTTCCAGCTGCTTCCAACAGATTAGAAAGGTTTGTCAGTGCCTGTTTTGCCTGTGCAACAGAACCTTCCGGGATTTCACCGGTTTCCGGTACAACCGGAATAATGCCTGATGTATAAACCATTCCATTTACTTCGATCGCCTGTGAATATGGTCCAATTGCTGCCGGTGCCTTGTCTGTACTGATGACTTTTTTCATAATATTTTCCTTCTTTCTGTCAATTTTTTCCTATCATAGCATATGCTTTTAAATTAATCAATTTTACGGATCGATTTTTCATTGATCTCTATCCGGCGTTCTTTATAAAGTCTTCCGACCGCTCTCTTGAACGCATTCTTGCTAAGGCCAGTCTCTCTCTTGATGACCTCCGGTGAAGATTTGTCCGTAAATGGGAGCACACCTGCAAATTCTTCAATCACCTGCATGACCTTTTTGGCATCTGCATCCATCTGAAGATAGGCTTTCTGCCGCATCGTAATATCTAATTTCCCATCAGGCTTTACATTGGTCACGGTTGCCTCGATGACATCACCGATACGGAGCATGCTATGATCTTCAAAAGATGGAAGCATGGCGGAATACTGATCATCTACCGCAACAAATGTTCCAAAATTATCGCTGAACTCATAGACACGGCCATTTACAATATCGCCGGTATGATACGGTGATTCCAGTGACAGAAGATCATACAGATGCTTCATGCTTGCACACAGACGTCTGCTCTTATCAATGTATAACGTCACTAAAACCTCATCCTCCGGCTGAACCTTAACGGTCATCTCTTTATAAGGAAGAAACAGATCTTTTTCCAGTCCCCAGTCTAAAAATGCACCAATCTTTCCGACCTCTTTTACAGTCAGCACCGCAAGTCCACCCAATGTCAGCTTAGGGGCATTTGTCGTCGCAATGAGCCTGTCTTTGGAATCTTTATATAAAAACACCCGGAGTTCTTCTCCGATCTTCGTTCCTTCCGGCACCTGTTTTTCCGGCAGCAGCACACGGGTCTCATCCTCCATATGTTCTGCAAGATATACGCCAAATTCTACTTTTTTTATTACAACAAGTTTCTGATATTCACCTAATCTCATATTTTATGACTGCCTTTCTTTTTTCTGAATCTGAAAGCAGATGACCGCATATGGTGCACCTTTTTCATCCGCAAGAGTAACTGTGATCCGTTTCCCTTCCATTGTGACAACCGGATACAACATGTCTCCTAACATTGCCGACTTACGATACTCCGCACGAAGTCCGCAAACCACAACCTGTTCCGGCAGATACTCTTCCGCTACCAGAATGTATTTGCCATTATTCATATGATGATTTGTATCGATATAAAAACGTGAGACACGTACCGGTTCCTTTTTCACACTTTTCTTTACCGCATCATCTGGTAAACTGATTTTCCGGTCTGCCCATTCTCCCGGTATCTCATCATTAATCTCCGGTGTATAAATTTCTTTCATCCGCTCTGATATGCGCGCCGGTCGCATTTTTTCTGTGTCCATAAACACCCATACTGAATTTGCCTCAGCAAATATTATACCATCGTCTCCCTCAATCCGAAAATTCCGGTATCCATAAAATCCACGGAATGCATACGGCCATGTACTGACCTTAATATGCTGCCCCATCTGCGGATATCTGTAAATTTTTATCTCCCAGGAAGATAGTACCCATGCCACCTGTTCTTTCGCAAGATAATCCACACCAATTTCCAGATCCTCAGACTGAAAAGTGCAGCAATCCTGCAGATAATCCAGTAATGACGGTAATGTCAGTTCTTTTTCACTATTCACTTCACTGTAACGCACACGGCTGTTAAAACTATACATAAAATGCCTCATTTCCAGGTATTTTTAAACTTCTCTGACTGATTTGCTGTATTGTTCTTTTGTTATGCTACCACATTTTGAGGCGTTATGGTAGGGATATTAAAAATTTTCTGCCTGCAGCCGCATATCCTGCCCGTAAGGCTTTTTATGTAACAAGGAATTTCAACGAAATTTCCTATTGCACAAAAAAACCTCAACAGTTCTCACTGCTGAGGTCTTATTAGCAGGGCTACAAGGATTCGAACCTTGAAATGACGGAGTCAGAGTCCGTAATGTCAGGGGTTGTTCTGCCTGTAAAATCAAGGGTTGTAAGGGTGGGATGGGAGAAATTGACCTATTGATTGACCTATCCGCATTTACTATACATTATTCAATAACTGCATTCTCTCTTAAATATGCTTTTATCGCCTCTAATATATTTCCAGCTGCTTCCATTTGTTCCGCTGCCTCTTCATTTGATGCAATATAAAAATCATCATAATCACTCGTTTCTCTTTTTTTCTGGAGGCGCGCAAGCAAACGACCTATTTCTCTAGGAAAAATACCTGCTGCAACATATTCTTTATTAAAATAAGCAACGACATCTTTATGCCTCTTAAAATCCGTATCTGCTAAAGCCAGCACAGCCTTCACAGCATAAAATGCCGCATAATATGATCTGTTAATCGCATCTTTAAACAAATGATTTTCCATACACAACTGTGCACTTCTTATTGTATCTTCTGCCTGAGACACTCTATACAGACACAAATCTTTTTGTTTATCTGTCATGCAACCTGCACCCCTTCTGTTTTTACATTACGATAAAATGGAAGTGTATCTGACCAATATTCAAAAAATTCCTGATTTTTAATAACCGGCGAAAGCACTTTCCCATATTTTAACTCTAAATCAAATGCATCATCATATATATGGTTCTCAGATTGTTTTATCTGATTTTCTGATAGAGTTACCAAAATCATAATATCAATATCCGAACTCTCATTATAATCTCCTCTGGCATATGAACCATACACTATAATACTTTTCAGATTTTTTCCAAAATATTGTTTTACGAGTGTTACAAACTCATCCAATTCAGATTGAATTCCTTGTGGCATGTTCTTTCACCTTCTTTCCTTCCATTTTCTTATCTAATGCCGCCCGCCCTTTCTTTCAATAAAATATGTTTCATTTCTACACTTATTATTATATGCTATTTTTATGTCCTTTACAATACGAACCCCTTTCAATGATACTCCCAAAACATACATCTCCCCACACACCAGTAAAATAAAACAAAAGGCAGGGCTACAAGGACATATTATTCATCGTAATATCTTTTCCGTTAAATATATAGATAACGTTACTCATTGCATTCGCCATTGTCTACATACCTTTACTAATAAGTTTCCAATACCCATTATTTTCTATATATTTTTCGTAATTCACATCACTTCAATTCTCCTTTCTATGATTTTTCCACTCAGCTTCACTTAGTCTAAAACGGCTTGCGCTTGATATGAAACTATTCATTGTTATCAAATATCTCCTTTTCTCATCCTCATCTAAATCAAATGATTGAAACAAGTCAATTATTTCCTTCGGAAAATTTTTTTGGGAAAATATATATAAGTAATAACTACACACAAAAACAGGAAGATAAAAAATCGCTTTACTGTACCCTTGTCTCTCTTTTTCAATACCTCTTAAAACTTCTATCATTTGAATAAACGATCTTGATATATATTTCCCTGTTTTCTCTTTCCAACCTGAACATAAAATACAATACAGGGCCATCATATTCTCAATATTAAGAACATACTTTTTACCTGGAATATTACAGATAATCCCATTTCCAATAAATTTTTCATTTACAATCAGAACTAACGTCAAAACCCATGCAAAAGCCTTTTTTAATATTTCTTTTTTCATGATCTCATCCTCCGTATTTTACTTTCGAATCCAATAATCTTAATCTTTTTCTTCCGTATCAATTTCATCCAGTAATTCATTGACAGCTAATATCCGCAACAGACTTTTTACTTCTTCCAGACTCTGTTCTACCGTTTTTAATTCATCCGCTAAGCCTGAAATGTCTTTGCGTATTTTTATGTCACGATTTTGTCTCCAATTACGTTTCATTGTGCACTTCCTTTACTTTAAAATTTGGCAGACACAGTCAGATATATCCACGATAAATACTGGCAGAACACAGTTTTTTTCTTTATCTCCCTGTTCCAGTTCGTTGTCATTTACCATCTTATCAAAGCGTTCCTTTAATGCCTGCATGGTTTTTGCCTGTTCCTCTGATATACTGTTTAAATAATCCTGGATATCCTCTGTCTGGTCATTTAAAGACTCTCTCACATTGTTCGCTAAATTATCCAGTGCCTCCTTGGTCACTTTTTGTGTAAAATTTTTCATTGCATTTTTCTTTTCGGCACCGGCATCCATCTTTAATATGCTAAGACATTCTGAATCATCCAGTGACATTCTTTTCGCTAAAGGCTCTCTGATTCCACCTGTAATTGTCTTTGCGATCCGTTTTTTTCCATTTTTTAATGCCTTTAAATTTGCCGCACTATATGCGCCGCCTGGTGCATTTTCAATAATGCCGATCAGCTTATCATAATATTCCTCTACCAGACGGATACACTCCTTTTCGTAAAATGTTGCATTCTGTAAATATCCCTCGGAAAAAGAAACTAATATCTCATTCAGACGGTCTGTCGTATAAATATTGGCTTCCTTTTTGTCGTAAGATTTCTCAGATGCCACTTTTTCTGCACATGCATCCTGAATTTTCCAGCCCAGATCGCTGATCGTAGTACTCCCAATCACATCACCAACGGTTTCTACAACTCTTCCAATTGCTCTCCCAAGCGCTCTAAAAAATCCCATGTTACTGTTATATAAATAACAAGTACGCAAAAGGTAATACCTTTTCATTTTATTTTCAATTATCCACCTTCTTTATCAATTATCTTCTCTTCCGTAGTCTTATTTTAAAGTTGTCCGGCATTAAATTACTTATTTGTTTGCAAAAAATAATTTTCAAACATAAATGTAATACAATAATAAAGGAAGGATTTTTATAATCATGTTCAACAGCTACGATGGTTTAATAACCATTGATGATCTCTGCGACATGCTCGCAATTGGAAAAAATACTGCATACCATCTGTTAAACACCAATCAGATCCATGCATTTAGAATCGGAAGAATATGGAAAATTCCACGAGATGCGGTTTCAGAATATGTTTTAAGAAACAGCAGCCTGACTAAATAACACAGCTTCTCTTTCACGCTCTAGCGGTGCTGTTTACAACTAACTTCTTTTCCGCGAGATTGCACATCCTGCCCGGAGGGCTTTTTGATTCATGGGACGTATTTTCCTATGAATTAAAAATAACCCTGACAGCATCTTCATCACTGGCAGGGTTCACTTACAAAATTAATTTATGATATTGCAATTAACCTATTTAATTTCTAATAACATCATTTTTCATAAATCTTTACCCCGGTTTCTGCGATCTCATGGTCAATTTCCGTTCCCTTCTCCACGTGAGAAACATCAAAAACATCCATTTTCCTATCTAATGCCGCCCGCAATGCCTCAATCAATCCAACAAACTTTAAACCTTTTAGTCCACTGTCGACCAATAAATCCACATCACTTGATGCATTTGCGCTGCCCTTTCCATATCCCTCGCACCAGTAAAATCTATGTTTCCCGGCATTTTCGATTGACCTATGAATTGACCTATCCATTCAAATTTCCTCTTATTTTGCAGGAAATTGCCGTACTCCGTTCCTGCAGAGCATTTTCCCTTTGATCCCAGCTTTTGCTGATTCATCCAGACAAAAAAGCCCGGAAAGCCGCACAATTCTGCGTCTCTCCGGGCAAAAAAATAACCTCAGCAGTCTCACTGCTGAGGTCTTGTTAGCAGGGCTACAAGGATTCGAACCTTGAAATGACGGAGTCAGAGTCCGTTGCCTTACCATTTGGCGATAGCCCTTTATCTTGTCTCTAGCGTTTCGCGCCGTCAACAATAGCTATTATATATGAGTATAATATTTTTGTCAACTGTTTTTTTGAAAAAATTTTTAAATTTTTAAAAAAGTTGCAATTTTTCTCCGACCATCGCATATAACACCATCTCTCCCCAGGAAATATCAGCTTTTCCATTGGTTGCCTCGATAATTTCTTTCTCTGTCTGTTCCTGCATCCCGGATGGAACCATCAAAAGCAGCTCCACTTTTTCGGTATAAACGGTATCAATAAGTGTCAGCCCATTTTGTGCAATCAGATACTGTAATTTTCCAAGTCCGGTATAATCCGTCCCTACGGAAAGTCTGCGTCCTTCTTTTTTATCAATAATGACACTTGCTGCAAGTCCTTCCTGGACAGATTTCTGATATGCACGCACAAGTCCGCCCGTTCCAAGGAGCACTCCACCAAAATATCTCGTAACCACAACAGCCACATTGTGGATATCTTCTTTCAATAATACATCAAGCATCGGTCTGCCTGCTGTCTGTGCAGGTTCCCCATCATCTGAACAACGGCTCATCTCCTGTCTGTCTCCAATTACAAAAGCAGAACAGTTATGTCTGGCATCCCAGTATTTTTTTTTCATTTCTGCAATAAATGCGGTTGCTTCTTCTTCGGATGAGACAGGACGCACTGTTGCAATAAACCTTGATTTTTTTTCTATAATCTCTGCCTCTCCACCGGCATATACTGTTTTCATGCCTGTCCCTCCTGTCACTCATCTTTCAGACTGTTTTCTGTCATTTTAATGAATCAAATATTTCTATATATAAATAGGTAAATCAACCTCTCACATTCTCTGCGTGTTCCTATGGTATCATGTTTTTTTTCGAAATTCAATTCTTAAAAATAAATGAAGAAAGCCTGTATTTTCAGTTTTTCCTTTATTCTGACACATTTCTTTGCTATAATATGATGATGGTTCGTTCTGACTATAAATAGTATTGTAATTTCATAGCTTATTTTTATTACAAAAAGGAGACCTAAAATGAATTATGGAAAGAAAAGTACGCAAAAGCGCGAAAAAGAACTGATTTCCAAAAGTACCATGATTCGCAAAAAATTTTACGTGATTTTTTGTAAGTCGCTGCTTATATGTGTATTTGCCTTCATGGTGATCGGAGTATGTTCCGGTGTTGGAATCATTCGGGGAATCATTGCCTCCGCTCCAACAATTGATGATATCGTCGCTACTCCTACCGGTTTCTTATCCACGGTTTTAGATGCAAACGGCAATCAGACTGCTACATTAGTGGCATCGGGATCTAACCGGCGTGCCGTTACGATTGATGAGATACCAAAAAATCTGCAGTATGCATTTGTTGCCATTGAAGACGAGCGTTTTTATGAGCACAATGGTATTGATGTAACAGGTATCATCCGTGCCGGAGTAAAAGGTGTTGCATCCGGTTTTCATTTTTCAGAAGGTGCCAGTACCATCACACAGCAGCTTTTGAAAAATACCGTCTTTACCAGTTGGACAAGCGAATCCTCCATGGCAGACAAATTCGAGCGAAAGTTTCAGGAGCAATACCTCGCCCTGCAGCTGGAAAAAGTAGTAGATAAAGACTGGATATTAGAAAATTATCTGAATGCGATCAACCTCGGACAAAATACTTTAGGTGTCGGTGTTGCCTCGGAACGTTATTTTGGCAAGGATGTTTCTGATCTTACCTTATCGGAATGTGCCGTTTTAGCAGCTATTACGCAGAATCCTTCCAAATACAACCCTATTACCAACCCACAGGAAAATGCCAAGCGCCGCATGAAAGTACTTAATAATATGAAAGATCAGGGTTATATTACCCAGGACGAATACGATGAAGCTGTTGCAGATAATGTTTATGACCGTATCCAGCTTGTCAACATCGAATCCGAAACCAACAGTATCAACTCATATTTTGTTGATGAACTGACTGATCAGGTCATTCAGGATCTGGTAGAACAGAAAGGTTACACTGAGACACAGGCTTACAAGGCACTTTATCAGGGTGGACTTACGATCTACTCCACACAGGATCCGGAAATTCAGGCGATCTGTGATGATGAAGTAAATAATCTGGACAATTACCCGACTGCTCCAAAAGTATCGTTTTCCTATCGTTTATCTGTTCGCTCTGCCGACGGTTCCATATCAAATTACAGTGAACAGACGATGCTTTCCTACTATCAGTCTTCAAACAAGAGCTTTACGATCAATTTTAACTCGGAAGAAGAGGCTGCTGCTGCAATCGAGCAGTATAAAACTGACATCATGAAAGACGGTGATACGATCGTAAACGGAAGTGAAACAGTTACCTACACACTTCAGCCACAGGCAGCTCTTACGATCATCGATCAGAGCACCGGAAATGTCAAGGCTTTGGTCGGCGGCCGCGGAGACAAAACCGCCAACAAGACTTTAAACCGTGCAGCAGACACCACAAGGCAGCCTGGATCTACATTTAAGATCATTGCTGCATATGCACCGGCACTTGATGCCGGCGGTCTGACACTTGCATCTGTTCAGGACGATGCGCCATATAATTACGGCAGTGGACAAGGTGGTGCCGTCAACAACTATGATAACCGCTATCGCGGTTTCACAACACTGCGCGAAGCCATTACAGACTCTATCAATGTTGTTACCGTAAAAACCTTAGCACAAATTGGACCGTCTCTCGGATATGATTATATCTGTGATTTTGGCATCACAACCGTCGGTTTAGATGAAAGTTCCAACGAAACCTTAGCACTCGGCGGTCTGACACATGGTGTTACCAACTTAGAGCTTACGGCTGCTTATGCAACGATTGCGAACAGTGGAACTTACATTAAGCCAAAATTCTACACCAAAATCTTAGATCATGATGGAAATGTATTGATCGATAATACCGAACCGATCTCCCATACTGTTTTAAAAGAAACAACTGCATGGCTTTTAACCGATGCCATGAAGGATGTTATGACTCAGGGAACCGGTACTCCGGCTTATTTCGGAAGTTCAATGGCACAGGCAGGTAAATCCGGTACAACAACCAAAAACCGCGATGCGCTTTTTGCCGGCTTTACACCATATTATACCTGTGTTGTATGGGGTGGATTTGACGATAACTCACCACAGTCCGGTGGTCAGACTACCTATCCGAAAAAGATCTGGAAAGCAGTTATGAGCCGTATCCATGAAAATCTGGAATATCAGGATTTCACAAAACCATCCGGTATCGTTACAGCTCAGGTCTGCAAGGAGTCCGGAAAACTGGCAATTGCCGGTGTCTGTGATGCAGATCCCCGCGGCAGCCGTGTATACACGGAATATTTTGCAGAGGGTACACAGCCTACGGAATATTGTGACCATCATATTGTTGCAAATATCTGTAACGCTTCCGGTCAGCTTGCCAGTGGTTACTGCCCGACAGATTCTATTTCCTCACGGGTATTCGTTATTGGCGGAACTGCCGGAACGGAAGATACTCCATATCTTCTGACGGATGATTTTAAGAATAATACCTGTACCTTGCACAATGAAGGCAACTCCACCTACCAGGGAACTTCTGCTTTCTCCGCGGTCCCTGGAGTAAATAATGATAATTCCGGGGGAACACAGGCTCCTGCCGATAATACGCAGCAGACACAACCACCTGCAGAAAATACCGGCAATGCTCCCGCAGATAACACCGGCGGCAATGCTTCTACAGATGGTTCCTCCGGCAATGATGCATCTAACAACACCAGCGGCGATGGTGGATGGAATATCGGAGATGCACCCATTCAGTAACTGAAAATATATTTTCATAATAAAGAATGCAGGCTTATCGTCGATTCGACAATGATTTCCCTGCACAAACAGCAAAAACCCCGAAGTCACCTTCGGGGTTTTCACTGTTGATGTATATACTAACTAAGGGGATTAGATTTCACCAATCTAATCAAATTAGATTAGTGCATATTAATGTAACTCTCTCGATACAAAATCCGGATAACCTGACTCTAATCCATGTTCTGTAGAATCAAGTCCTTCGATTTCTTCCTGTGCAGAAACACGAAGACCGATTGTTTTCTTTAAGACTGTAAATACGATTCCCATCGTAACGATCGTCCATCCTGCAATGCAAAGGATACCAAGTAACTGGATCAGAAGATGATGAACACCACCACCGTAGAACAGACCATCTTTATAATCAAAAAGTCCTACTGCGATCGTTCCCCAGATACCATTGCAGCCATGAACTGCAACTGCACCAACCGGGTCATCTACTTTTAGTTTATCCTCAACAAAGTATACTGCTACACAGACAAGCACACCTGCTACTGCGCCGATGATGAAAGAACCGATCACATCTACATTTGCACAGCCGGCAGTAACTGCTACAAGACCTGCAAGAGATCCGTTTAATGACATGGAAACATCCGGTTTGCCATTTCTGATCCATGTATAAAGCATTGCGGTACAGGTTGCCACTGCAGGAGCAACTGTCGTTGTTGCAAAAATCTGTGATAACTGCATGGTGTCTGTTGCTGCTGCGCCGTTAAATCCATACCATCCAAACCAGAGAATGAATACGCCAAGTGCACCGATCAAAATATTATGTCCAAGAATTGGTCTTGGTTTTCCGTTTTTGTCATATTTTCCGATACGAGGTCCTAACATTGCTGCACCGATGAAAGCTGTGATACCACCTACCATATGGATACATGCAGAACCTGCAAAATCTGTAAATCCAAGATCAGTAAGCCATGGTGTTCCGCCCCATACCCAGTGAGCTTCGATCGGGTAAACACATAAGCTGATGATAAAACTGTAAATACAATATGTAATAAATTTGGTACGCTCTGCCATTGCGCCGGAAACGATCGTTGCTGCTGTTGCGCAGAATACCAGGTTAAATACAAATCCCGACCAGTCAGTCTCTCCAAAATGAGCAAATGGATTTAATCCCCAGCCAAAAAACTTACCATCACCACATAAGAGGTTATAACCCAACAGATAAAAAGCAACTGTGCCGATACAAAAATCCATCAGGTTCTTCATCGTAATATTACCAACATTCTTTGATCTGGTAAAACCAGCCTCAACCATAGCAAATCCACATTGCATAAAAAAAACTAACGCCGCACCCATAAGGTACCATACACTCATATCCATAATCAAATCCTCCTTGTTTTGCGAAAAAATAAAAAAAGATAATCACGACACCAATCCACACTTGTGTCACAATTATCTCCTTTGATAATAATTTCTTCCTGATTCAATTTTTTTCATAATATTTTATTCCTGATCCGTTCCCTGATTTCGCAGATGACTCCTCATTTCATCCACAAAGCCTCTTACAGTGCGTCTACACCACGCTCACCTGTTCTGATACGGATCGCATCTTCTACCTCATACATAAAAATTTTACCATCACCGATATGACCGGTATTGATCTGCTCAACGATCTTGTCGATCAGCTTTGGAGCGACCTCATCTGCCACGACTGTCTCCACTTTTATTTTCGGTAACAGATTGACTGCATACTCTGCACCACGGTAATTTTTGATAATACCTTTCTGATTACCGTAACCCATGCTGTTTACAATATTAAGACCATTTACTTCTTCACTGTCAAGCAAAGCCTTAAGATCCTCTAATTTCTCAGGTTTGATAATAATCTCTAACTTCTTCATCCCAATCCTCCTTGTTTTGCGGAGCAAAATGCGACTGCCTTTGCAGGAGCAGAGGATTTTCCTCCTTGTTTTCCGAAGGAAAATGCGAGCCCATTGGCGAGCAGAGTATTTTCCTCCTTGTTTTTCGAAGAAAAATGCGACTGCCTTTGCAGGAGCAGAGGATTTTTCTCCTTGTTTTGCAGATTTCTGCGGTAGTGGCAGCGATTTTTCTACTGCCACTTCCACACAAAATCTAATTTTTACATATCTGCCGTTATTGTCGGAAAATCTTTATACCTCGAATAACAGATCACCATAAGATGGCATTGGCCACATGGATTTGTCTACTAACATCTCAAGTTTATCAATCGGTGCTCTTAACTCATCCATTGCTGTCTTAACTTCATCTCTATAGTATACAGCCTGATCTCTGCCTTCTTCCATCTCTGCAGCTTTTTCCGTTACTACCTGTAATTTTGCCAGTGCCTTCTTGGAATCAGCCAGTAAAGAGGAAACCTGTGTCAGGATCTCTGTCTGTGCGCTGATATCTGCACCACATGCTGCTTTTACGGAAGTGATCGACTCCGCAAGTACGGTTGTGTATTTGATAACAGCCGGAATGATCTGCTTGGTTGCGATATCAATTGCAGCTCTTGCCTCGATGTTAATCTCTTTTGAGTATGTCTCATACTCGATTTCAACACGGGAGTCTAACTCTGCCTTTGTAAATACTTTGAATTTTTCAAATAATTTCACAGATTTCTCTGTATTTAATGCAGGGATCGCATCTACCATGGAACGGATATTTGGAAGTCCGCGTCTCTCAGCTTCTGCTACCCACTCATCGGAATAACCGTTTCCGTTGAATACGATTCTCTGATGCTCTGTTGCATATTCTTTGATCAGATCATGTACTGCCATATCAAAATCATCTGCTTTTTCAAGAACATCACATGCCTCTGAAAATGCCTCTGCAACGATTGTATTTAATACAACGTTCGGCTGAGCAATAGAATCCTGGGAACCTACCATACGGAATTCAAATTTATTACCGGTAAATGCAAACGGTGATGTTCTGTTACGATCTGTCGCATCTTTCATAAAATCAGGAAGTGTCTTAACACCTGTCTCTAATTTCTGTCCAGCAAGACTGTGTGTAGCTTCGCCTGTGCTGATCAGCTGTGATAATACATCCTGAAGCTGCTCTCCTAAGTATACGGAAACGATTGCTGGCGGTGCCTCGTTTGCTCCTAATCTGTGGTCGTTTCCAACATCTGCTGCGGACTCTCTTAAAAGATCTGCATGTTTGTCAACTGCCTTTAAGATACAGGTAAGTACTAATAAGAACTGTACATTCTCGTGTGGTGTCTTACCTGGCTCTAACAGGTTGATTCCATCATCCGTTGTAATTGACCAGTTGTTATGTTTACCAGAACCATTGACACCTGCAAATGGTTTTTCATGAAGCAGGCACTGTAAGCCATGACGTCCGGCTACTTTCTTTAATGTCTCCATTACCAACTGGTTGTGGTCTACTGCAATGTTAGCCTGTGCGTAGATTGGAGCTAACTCATGCTGTGCAGGTGCAACTTCGTTGTGCTGTGTCTTTGCGCTGACACCTAATTTCCAGAGTTCTTCGTTTACATCCTTCATGAATGCTGCGATTCTCTCACGAATCGCACCGAAGTAATGATCGTCCATCTCCTGACCTTTTGGAGGCATTGCACCGAATAAAGTACGACCGGTAAAGATAAGGTCTTTTCTCTGTAAGTATTTCTGTCTGTCTACGATGAAGTACTCCTGCTCCGGTCCAACAGAAGGAGTAACTTTCTTTGATGTCGTATTACCGAATAATCTTACAAGACGTAATGCCTGCTCATTGATAGCTTCCATAGAACGAAGAAGCGGTGTTTTCTGATCGAGTGCTTCTCCTGTGTAAGAACAGAAAGCTGTTGGGATACAAAGTGTTGCGCCTGCTGCATCCTGTCTTACGAATGCCGGTGAGGTACAATCCCAGGCTGTATATCCTCTTGCCTCGAATGTAGCTCTCAAACCACCAGATGGAAAAGAAGATGCATCCGGCTCACCTTTGATCAGCTCTTTACCGGAAAAGCTCATTAATACCTTGCCGTTCTCCATCGGTGCTGTGATGAATGAATCATGTTTCTCTGCTGTTACTCCGGTCAGTGGCTGGAACCAGTGAGTATAATGTGTTGCACCTTTTTCGATTGCCCATTCTTTCATCTCATGTGCAACAACATCTGCTGTTTCAAGGTCTAACTCGCGACCTTCCTGAATTACTTCCTTTAACTTCTTGTAAACCTTCTTTGGCAGACGCTCCTGCATCACTGCATCATTGAATACGTTCTCGCCAAAAATCTCTGCTACATTTAAGTATCCTGTTTCGCTCATGTTCTACATCCTTTCTTCTTCACCGGTCTAATCCCCTGAGACTATTCCCTGCTTTTTTGAACAAATGTAAGAGATCTTAAATTCTCATTTCTTATTGTACCTTGAAAGTGGATGAATGTCAGTAAGAAATTTCTCCTATATGGCTTTTATGAGAAATTGTGTGACAACTTCTTATAAAAAAAGGGCATTCCAAGCTACTTGGAACGCCCTTGTTCATCTCTCACATTTGTTTTGTTGAACTTAAGATAATACTTTTCTCTCCAAAATGCAAGAGAAAAATTTCACTTTTTTATCATTTTGCTATATTGAACAATAAATTCATGTAAAGTCTGAAATCTTTGTTAAATATAACATTATGGAAAGTGGACTTCCGTCTGTGCGACAATATTATTCAGCTTTGCCAACAGAACCGAACAGTTCCATTTTCTCTTTTACAGTAGCTTTGATAGCTTCTGCACCCGGAGCTAATAATTTACGAGGATCAAATCCTTTACCCTCTAAATCTTTACCAGCTTCGATATATTTACGTGTAGCATCTGCGAAAGATAACTGGCACTCTGTGTTAACGTTGATCTTAGCTACTCCAAGGGAGATTGCTTTCTTGATCATGTCTTCCGGAATACCTGTACCTCCGTGAAGTACTAACGGCATCTGGCCTGTTAATTTCTGGATAGAATCAAGAGTCTCGAAGCTTAATCCTTTCCAGTTTGCCGGATATTTACCATGGATGTTACCGATACCTGCTGCAAGCATGTCCACGCCAAGATCTGCAACTCTCTTGCACTCTTCCGGATCAGCACATTCACCCATACCTACAACGCCATCTTCCTCCCCACCGATAGAACCAACTTCTGCCTCGATAGACATTCCCATTGCATGGGCAACGGATACGAGCTCTTTGGTTTTCTCAACGTTCTCATCGATTGGGTAATGAGATCCGTCGAACATGATGGATGTGAATCCTGCTTTGATACATTTATAGCATCCTTCGTAGGTACCATGATCTAAGTGTAATGCAACAGGAACTGTGATTCCTAACTCATCATGCATAGCTTTTACCATAGCTGCTACAGTACCGAAACCTGTCATATATTTTCCAGCGCCTTCAGAAACGCCTAAGATAACCGGGGATCTTAACTCCTCTGCTGTAAGCAGAACAGATTTTGTCCACTCCAGGTTATTAATGTTGAACTGACCAACTGCATAGTGACCAGCTTTTGCTTTGTCTAACATTTCTTTTGCAGATACTAACATGTCTTATTCCTCCATAAAATTAATATTTTTACCCTATGGGTATTATATATTACTTCTTTCAAAAAATAAAGTTAAATTTATAACAATCTTAATCATTTGTTTCCCGGAACCATAATATCAACAGCACGGCAGATATTTTTTACGACAACTTCTTCGTGTGCCCCGCCAAATTCGCCGTCTAACGTCCACGGAACTTCCTCTCTTACAAGGAACTTTACTTCATTAGATTTAAATGAATAAATCATATCTGTGTCATCCACAAGATTGATCAGAGATGCGATAATTTCGTTGAGTTCAATCGGATTGCGTGGTTTTTTGATCAGGGTAACCTCAAACACGCCATCGTCTAAGCGCACATCTTTTCCGGTCATTCCCTTAAATCCACCCACCGATGTGGAATTGCTGATCATTCCATAGATAAATTCATCCTGGATACGCACATTATTATACTCAACCTGCATGGTAAACGATGGGATATCATGCAGACTGCGCATTCCTTCCAGAATATATGCTGCATGTCCAAGTACATTTTTCCATTCCTGGCTTGTCTTATAAGAGACCTCCGTAAAAAGTCCGAAAGCTGCCACATAGACAAAATAATCATTGTTAAATGCACCGATATCACACGGAAATGCTCTTCCATTCACTGCTGCATCTGCTGCCTTTACCATATCCTTTGGAATTCCAAGTGAAGTTGCAAAATCATTGGTGCTTCCCGCCGGAATATATCCTAACGGTACAGTAAGTCCTTTATGCATGATACCACTTACCACTTCATCAAGCGTACCGTCTCCTCCGCTGCATACAACAAGATCATATTTTTCTGCATCTGTTTCCACTTTATGTATCGCATCTTCCGGTGCCTGTGTCGGATAAATTGTTACCTCATACCCTGCCTTCACCATGGTATCCACGATATCCATAAGCTGGTTTTTAATCTGCGCTTTTCCAGAAAATGGATTGAAAATAAATAATAGTGTTTTCTTTTCTTCCATAAGTTTCCTACACCTGTCCTGTTATTTTGTCAGAAATTCCTCGATTGCTGCGATTGCTTCCTGTTCATCCTCGCCCTCAGCATCGATCACAACTTCTTCACCATTTAAAAGAGCCATGTTCATCATTCCCATAATGCTTTTGACATTCACTCTCTTGTTGTCAGCAGATTCCATATAGATCCGGCTTGAAAACTGATTTGCCTTCTGCACTAAAAGTGCGATCGGTCTTGCTTCCATGTCGTTTTGCATATTTACCACTACACTCTTTTTCATGATATCCTCCATTCCTGTTTGCTCTGTTCTCAATTCTAAGAGCATGTCAAGTTCGTATGTGAAAATATTATTTTTCACACGGTTCTTTCCCACGCAGCTCATCTGCAATCTCACTGATCCTGCGCAGCCTGTGGTTCACTCCTGATTTTCCGACAGGCGGATCAAGGTAAGTTCCCAGTTCCTTAAGTGGTGTATCCGGGTACTCTAACCGCAGCAATGCCATTTCTTTTAAGTTTTCCGGCAGACTGTCTAAACCTGCATTCTGCTTAATATATTCAATATCGCCAAGCTGTTTTACTGCTGCTGTAACAGTTTTGCTGATATTTGCCGTCTCACAATTTACCTTGCGGTTAACGGAGTTTCTCATTTCTTTTAATATCCGCACATTCTCAAGATTCATCAATGCCACATGCGCTTCCATAATATTTAACATATCCACGATCTGCGCACCCTCTTTTAAATATACGACCTGATGTTTTTTTCGCACCACGATCTTTGCTTCCATATCAAAACTGTTGATCGTATCCTGAAGCTGTTTTGCCTGTTCGATACCTCTGCAGACAATTTCAAAATGGTAAGATTTATTCGGATCACTGATCGATCCACCCGCTAAAAATGCTCCCCGGATAAATGCCCGCCTGCAGCAGGTCTGCTGCAGCAAAATTCCATTTACCGTATCAGTGATCTGTGCCCCTCCAAAAGACTGGTTCCACATTTTGATCGTCTCAAGGACACGTTCGGCTGACAGTGTATCTATTTCCTCTATATTAATCTGGAACAACTGAGTCAGTAACAGTCCATATTTTTCCTGCAAAAGCGGATTTTCCGAATCTAACACATCACCTGCATCCCCGATCAGCCGCTGACGTTTTCCTTCAAAAGCAACCAGCGCTGCAAGTTCTGCGATCTGGCAATGTCTGCTCTTTCCACTCTGCTTTGCCAGCTCCTGTTTCACTTCACTTGAAAAAGACATTCTTTATTTTCCCCTTAAAGCATCTTTGCCAATATCCCGATGCTCGATTTTAAGTCCATAACCTTTTCTTCCCGACAAACGTTTGTATAATTCATTCGCCAGTGTAACAGACCGGTGTTTTCCCCCGGTACATCCGATGGAGATCACAAGCTGGTTCTTGCCCTCCGTAATGTAATTCGGGATCAGAAATTCCAGCATATCTTCGAGTTTGTCAAGAAAGACATTTGCTTCCTGAAACTGCATGACATAATCCTGAATTTCTTTATCATTTCCGGTCTTTGCCCGCAATCCCTCCACATAATATGGGTTTGGGAGAAAACGGACATCAAATACCAGATCGGAATCGACCGGTATTCCATATTTGAATCCAAACGACAGAATCGTGATAAATAAATTCTTATAATCCTGATTCTGTATAAATATTTTGTCCAACTCGGCTTTTAACTCTCTCGTCAAAAGCTGGCTTGTATCTATAATATAATCTGCACGCTCTTTTAAAAACGCCAGACGCTTTCTTTCCTCTTCAATTCCCTTATCCACACGCTCGCCGCCGGATAACGGATGGTTTCTTCTCGTTTCCTTATATCGTTTTACCAGAACAGAATCTTCGGCATCCAAAAACAGGATCTCATATTCAACGCCATTATCTTTCATCCGGTCTAACACACTATGCAGCTCATCAAATGACTGACCGCTTCTGATATCAATGCCGACTGCAACTTTCTGCAGTTCCGCGCTCTGTAATGTTGTAAGTTCCACAAACTTTTCCAGCAGTGGGATAGGCAGATTATCCACGCAATAAAATCCTATATCTTCCATCATTTTTATCGCTGTACTTTTTCCTGCTCCCGACATTCCTGTTAAAATTACGAACTTCATCTTATTCTCCATTCTTGCGCTGCTTTTTGCGCATCTCAAGTTTGTGCGTAAGCACAAATCTTGCGTGTGAAAAATCTTATTTTTCACACTATTCTCCATTCCAGAGCGTTTTCCGCGCATCTAAAGCCTGTTTAAAATTCACCGGTTATCTTGACTTCCGGTTCTAACCTGACGTCAAACTTTTCTTCTACAATATCTGAAACATTCTGCATCAGGGTCCTTACATCCGCTGCCGTAGCATTTCCCCGGTTGATGACAAATCCACAGTGTTTTTCTGACACCTGCGCATCTCCCACCTGATAACCTCTTAACCCTGCATCCATGATGAGTTTTCCCGCAAAATATCCTTCCGGTCTTTTAAAAGTACTTCCTGCACTTGGAAACTCAAGCGGCTGTTTTTCCACCCTCTGTTTCTTTAACTCATCCATGCGGGCACGGATCTCTTTTTCCTCTCCATGCAAAAGTTTCATCTTTGCTTCTGTTACAATATAACCTTTTTTTAAAATACAGCTTGTCCGGTAGCCAAGTTCAAGTTCTTCTACCGTAAGTTTTTTCTCATTGCCATCTTTATCTAAGACGGTCACAGCGGTTAAGATATCCTTCATCTCACCGCCGTAAGCGCCCGCATTCATGACAACAGCACCACCGATGCTGCCCGGAATCCCGGCTGCAAATTCCATGCCGGTCAGACCATGCTCTGCCGCACAGTTTGCTGTCTTTGACAACAACATTCCTGCTCCCACAGTGATGCAGTCATCTTCCACACAAATCTCATCTTTTTTTGACAGCATCTCGATCACAGCACCTCTGATTCCACGGTCGCCCACTAAAAGATTGCTTCCGTTTCCGATGACCTGATACGGGATATCATACTCTCTGCACAGACGGATAACGGATGCCAGTTCTGCTCTCTTAGGCTGTATTAAAACATCTGCCGGACCACCCACACGGAATGTCGTATGTTTTTTCATCGGTTCATCCGTAAATATTCTGTTTTCTGCTGTGACTGCTTTAAGTTCTGTCAAAAACTGCTGATTCATGCTTTCCTCAATTCTATGGTTTTACGCTTCTTTTAAGAATGCAACATAACCGTTATATGCTTCATATAAGTCTACTTTGCTGATAAGTTCCCATGGAGCATGCATATTTAATACTGCAACACCACTGTCGATAACACTCATTCCGTAATTTGCCAGAATGTATGCGATCGTTCCGCCGCCGCCCTGGTCTACTTTTCCAAGCTCTGCTGTCTGGAATGATACATTATTGTTATCCATGATATTTCTTAAATATCCGACATACTCTGCATTTGCATCATTTGAACCGGATTTTCCTCTTGCGCCGGTATATTTATTAAATACAAGTCCTCTTCCAAAGTATGCTGCATTACGTTTTGTCATAACAGACGGATAATTCGGATCAAATGCTGCGGATACATCGGATGAAAGTACTTTGGAATTTTTCAGAGCGCGTCTTAATTTTAATTCTGAATAATCCTCTGCTGCATTCATAACCTCTGCAACCGTATTTTCAAAGAAACGTGACTGCATGCCGCTTGCACCGACACTGCCGATCTCCTCTTTATCTACAAGCAGACAGACACTCGTGATCTCCGGTTTTTTCATTGCAAGCATTGCCATAAAGGACGGGTATGCACATACTCTGTCATCATGACCATATCCCATAATGATACTGCGGTCAAAACCGTAATCTCTTGCCTCTCCTGCTGGAACAACCTCGATCTCTGCTGATAAGAAATCTTCTTCCTCTATATCATATTCCTTTGCAAGGATCTTCATGATATTTGCTTTTACTTTTTCTTTTGCAGCTTCCTTGTCATCGCCTGCTTCCTCTGCCGGAATACTTCCAATGATAAGATCAAGGTTCTCTCCCTCGATCACCTTTGCCGCCTTTTTCTCAAGCTGCTCTCCGGATAAGTGAATTAAAAGATCGCTGACACCAAATACCGGGTCACCAGGTTTATCTCCGACATTGACTTTCACAACGGTTCCGTCTTTTTTGACGATCACGCCGTGCAATGCAAGTGGAAGTGTTACCCACTGGTATTTTTTGATACCTCCATAATAATGGGTATCTAACATTGCAAAATCCGTATCCTCATATAACGGGTCCTGTTTTAAATCCATACGTGGGGAATCGATATGTGCTCCGAGAATGTTCATTCCTTCTTCCATGCTCTTCTTTCCGATCACAAACATGGCGATTCCTTTTCCCATGTTGTTTGCATACACACGGTCTCCGGATTTTAATTTTGTTCCTTTTTCCAATACTTTATCCAGATTTACAAATCCAGCTTCCTCAGCTCTTTTTGCAAACTCTGTGGTACACTCACGCTCTGTTTTGCATTCCGAAATAAATTTTCTGTAATCTTCTGCAAACTGAAATACCTCTTTTCTTTTTTTGCCTTCCGGGTATTTCTCCCATGCGTTTTTTCTTTCCATGACTGATTATGCCTCCATTTATGCTATTCTTTTTAACTCCGGACTTTTATTATTCATCATCATCCGAAGATTTTTTGGTGAGATTCTCCTGCACACGACGGTAAAGCTCCTGTGCCGCATTGTATCCCATCTTTTTCTGTCTGTGGTTGACAGCCGCCGCCTCACAGATGACGGCAAGGTTACGTCCCGGACGAATCGGCAGGGAATGACACACTACCTTGTTGCCAAGGAACTCTGTATATTCTTCCTCTAAGCCGAGACGGTCATACTCATTTTCTTTCTTCCAGTCCTCTAACTTGATGACGAGGTCGATCTGCTGTTTTTCCTTTACACATTCTACACCAAACAGTGTCTTTACATCGATGATCCCGATACCGCGGAGTTCAATAAAATAACGTGTGATATCCGGTGATGTTCCGATCAGCGTGTGCTCATTGATCTTGCGGATCTCTACCACATCATCTGTTACAAGACGGTGTCCTCTCTTGATCAGCTCAAGGGCTGCTTCGCTCTTTCCGATACCGCTCTCGCCCATGATCAGAAGTCCCTCACCATAGACATCTACTAAAACTCCATGGATCGTGATACACGGTGCAAGCTGTTCATTCAGGCAGTAGATAAGTTCTGCCATAAACTCAGAAGTACTGCGTTTTGTGCCAAGCACCGGGATGTTCTTCTCCTCTGCAATCTTTAAGAATGATTCATCCGGCTGTAAATCCCTGCAGAAAATGACACAAGGGATATCATATCCCATAAATTCACGATAGATCTTTTCACGTTTTTTTTCATCTAACTGCTGCAGATATGTGTACTCTACAGTACCGATGATCTGAACCCTGGACTGTTCAAAATGTTTAAAATATCCACTGAGCTGTAATGCCGGTCTGTTCACATCACTGATCATAATGCGATGTCCCTTTAATTCCATATCCGGCAGAAAATTACATAAATCCATGATCTGTGCGATCTTTGCTACTCCAACACCTTCCATATCCTTTGTCCTCTCCTAAGCATTTTTTCGTAACTATTCTGACGCCATTTTACCATAGACGCTAAAATTCTTCAACTTGAATACTCGTGGAAAAACTGATAAACCGCCTGCGCCGCCTGCTCGTTCATCGACTCTGTCTTTGCAAGTTCTTCCTCCGATGCCTCCCGGATTGCTTCAAGCGACTGAAAGCGGCGCATCAACGCTTTCCTCCGCGCAGGCCCGATTCCCGGAATATCGTCAAGCACAGAGTGTACCTGTTCTTTGCTTCGCAGGGATCTGTGATATTCGATCGCAAACCGGTGTGCCTCGTCCTGGATTCTTGTGATCAGTTTAAATCCCTCACTCGTCCGCTCGATCGGTATTTCCTTATTCTGATAGTATAACCCGCGGGTACGGTGATTATCATCTTTTACCATACCACAGACCGGAATATTTATCTTCAGCTCATCGAGTACTTTAAGCGCAATATTGACCTGCCCACGTCCGCCATCCATCATGATAAGGTCCGGAAATCTTGTAAAACTTCCATATTCTTCCGTTATTTCACGTTCAGCAAGATCTTTTTTCTCCTGCATGCCGTGCGTAAAACGTCTGGTCAACACCTCATGCATCGACGCATAATCATCCGGTCCTGTGATCGTTTTTAACTTAAATTTACGGTAATCACTGCGCTTTGGCTTTCCTTTCTCATAAACGATCATGGAACCAACTGTCTCAAAACCATTAATGTTTGAAATATCGTATGCCTCGACACGCGAAAGACCTTCCATCCCCAGAAGATGTTCGATTTCTTTCATTGCACCGATGGTTCTTCCCTCCTCGCGTTTGATTTTCTCACGATCCTGCGAAAGAACCAGTTCTGCATTTTTCTGTGCCAGCTCGACTAACTTCTCCTTCATGCCCTTCTGCGGAACACGGATATAAACCTTTGCACCACGTTTTTCACCCAGCCACTCAGCTAGGACCTCGTGATCCTCGATCTCCTCCGGCAGCATGATCTCTCTTGGGATAAACGGTGTCCCTGAATAAAACTGTTTTAAAAAGGTTGTTAAGATCTGGCTTTTGGTATCTTCTGTTCCGACTCTGACATAAAAATGATCCCTGCCGATCAGCTTTCCATCGCGGATGAAAAATACCTGAACCACTGCATCCCTGTCATCCGACGCAAGTGCGATGATATCTTTATCCTCTCCATCTGTATGCGTGATCTTCTGCTTCTGCGCGATCTGACGCACACTGCCTAAAAGTTCCCGGTATTCGATTGCCTTCTCAAACTCCAGATTTTCGGATGCCTCATTCATTTTCTGTTCTAATGATTTTAAGATTGGCGCATAATTTCCATTTAAAAATTCAACGGCAGCATCGACTCTTTCCCGATACTCTTCTTTACTGATATATCCCTGGCACGGCGCCTGACACTGGTGGATGTGATAGTTCAGACACGGACGCTCCTTGCCGATATCTCTTGGCAGAACACGGCTGCAGGTGCGGAGCTGGTAAAGTTTATTGATCAGTTCGATCGTATCCTTTACCGCCCCTGCACTGGTATATGGTCCAAAATATCTGGACTTATCTTTTTTCTGCTGACGTGAAAAAAGTACCCTTGGAAAATCCTCGCCAACCGTTACCCGGATATAGGGATATGTTTTATCATCACGCAGCATGGTATTGTATTTTGGACAATGCTCCTTGATCAGATTGCACTCTAAGACAAGTGCCTCTAATTCCGAGTCTGTAATAATATACTCGAAACGTGCGATCTGTTTTACCATCTGCGCCTTTTTGATCCCCTCATCATGACTCGGCTGAAAATACTGGTGTACTCTCTTTCGTAAGCTGACAGCCTTTCCAATATATATGATCGCATCGTGGCTGTCGTGCATAATATAAACTCCCGGCTGATCCGGGAGTTTTTTTAATTCTTCTGCGATGTTAAACATGAAACCTCATTCCTGCTCTGATCGTTCTGTTTATACTTATCCTGCTGATATTTATCTTATTTTTCAGCTTTTATTTCTGATACTTCTGCAGCGAAGCCTCTGCTGCGTTACTTCTGGTGTTCCTCATGTGCTGCTGTCTGATCGTCTACGACCTGATCAATAAAACTGCCCTTTTCCAAGGATACAGTATTCTGATTTTCCACTGCACGTGAAGTTTCTGTTTCTGCCTGCTTTTTTATTTCTGTCTGTCCTTCCGTTTTTTCATGTTCTTCTGTTTTCGCCTGCTCTAACGCATTTTTAGCATCCTCTGCCTGTTCGAAGAATGTTTTTTTCTCCTCTTCTTCCGGCTCCGGGATTCCTTTTAACTCGCGGAAAATCTTCATGAATTCTTTTCCGGTGATTGTCTCATGCTCGTAGAGATATTCTGAGATCTTGTCGAGAACCTCCCTGTTTTCTTCAAGCATGCGGTATGCTTCATCATAACTGCTGTTGATAATGGACAGTACTTCCTGATCGATCTGTGCAGCCGTCTCCTCACCGCAGATCAATCCTGCACGGTTATCTAAGTACTGATTTTCAACTGTTGCAAGACACATCATGCCAAATTTATCAGACATACCATACTGTGTGACCATAGCTCTTGCGATCGAGGTCGCACTCTCGATATCGTTGGCGGCACCGCTGGTCGCAGAACCAAATACAAGCATCTCTGCTGCACGGCCTGCCATATAAGTCGTGATCTTTGCAAGCAGTTCATCTTTGGTCTGTAAATATTTCTCTTCTTCCGGAGTCTGTAAGGTATATCCAAGTGCACCCATGGTACGCGGCACGATCGTGATCTTCTGTACCGGCTCGGTATTTTTCTGCAATGCTGTTACCATCGCATGTCCTACTTCATGATAAGATACGATCTTGCGCTCCTTGTCACTCATGATACGGTCTTTTTTCTCTTTTCCTCCGACTGCAACAAGCTCAAATGCATCAAATAAATCCGCCTGATTGACAAACTTTCTTCCATTTTTAACAGCATTGATCGCAGCCTCGTTGATCATATTTGCAAGATCAGATCCTACGAGTCCGGCCGTTGCCAGTGCAAGTGCATCAAGATCTACGGTCTCATCCATCATAACATCTTTGGAATGGACTTTTAATGTCTCTAAACGTCCTTTTAAGTCAGGTTTATCTACGATAATACGACGGTCAAAACGTCCCGGCCGAAGCAGCGCCTTATCAAGTACCTCCGGACGGTTTGTTGCTGCTAAGATCAGAAGTCCCTTCGATGTATCGAAACCATCCATCTCTGCCAGTAACTGGTTTAACGTCTGCTCACGCTCATCATTGCCGCCATAGCGGGTGTCACGGCTCTTACCGATCGCATCAATCTCATCGATGAAGATAATACACGGTGCCTGTTTCTGTGCTTCCTTAAACAGGTCACGCACACGGGAAGCTCCGACACCGACAAACATCTCCACGAAATCCGATCCTGCCAGTGAGAAGAACGGAACCTTCGCCTCACCTGCCACCGCTTTTGCAAGCAATGTTTTACCAGTACCAGGAGGTCCTACTAAAAGCGCACCTTTCGGCAGCTTTGCACCGATCTCTGAATATTTCTTCGGATTGTGCAGGAAATCAACAACTTCCTGTAAGGACTCTTTCGCTTCATCCTGTCCTGCTACATCCTTAAAGGTAACACCTGTCTGCTTCTCGACATAAACTTTGGCATTGCTCTTGCCAACACCCATAGCACCGCCGCCCATACGTTTCATTAAAAAGCCGAGCAGTACCCAGATCAGTACTAATGGGATCAGATAACTTAAAATGCTGTAGATCCAGGTGGAAGTGTTATCCGGAATCACTCCATAGATCTCCACACCTTTTTCTTTCAAAAGCGGGATCAGATCTTCATCTGCCACACGTCCGCAGTAATAAGTCGGCTGATAAGGACTCTTACCCTTTGTGACCGGCGTGATATCGATCTCGTAAGAACCGATCTCTACGGATTTGACTTCTCCTGCCTCTACTTTTTCTAAAAATTCCGAATAAGAGATCTCCTGAGTGCTCATCTGTGAAAAACGGTTTGACACCATGCTCATGATAAACAACACGATGAGGGAAACCAGGACAAATGCCATGATGAGCTGTCCGTTATGGTTGTCCCTGCCGCCGTTACCGCCATTATTCCCACCGCCATTGCCGCCGTTATTACCACCGTTATTGTTGTAATTGTTATTTCCATTATTGTAATTATTTGGTCCCTGATTATCCATAATCTATCCTTTCCAAACATCTGCGGCCTATGCCACATCTGGATTTTATCTGATATTCGTCAATATCTTCTTTATTATATTGAAAACCAAACGCAAAAGCAATACGCAGTTCATGAACTTTTGGTGTGATTTCTAAATTATTTCTAAATTCACTTTTATCTTTTTTAAGTTTTGCTGGATTTTGCGTAAACTTAGTTGTATACTATATGGGTTATTAAATACGTGAAATTTTTTTAATTTACTATAATTATGAGGAGGAAAACCCTATGCCTGTAAAATATGTCTTTGTCACCGGCGGTGTCGTTTCCGGTCTTGGTAAAGGTATCACGGCTGCTTCCCTTGGAAGATTATTAAAAGCACGTGGATACAAAGTAACCATGCAGAAATTCGATCCGTATATCAATATCGATCCCGGAACCATGAACCCGATCCAGCATGGTGAAGTCTTCGTTACCGATGACGGTGCAGAAACAGACTTGGACTTGGGACATTATGAACGTTTTATCGATGAAAGTTTAACAAAAAATTCCAACGTGACCACCGGTAAAGTTTACTGGTCTGTGCTCCAGAAAGAGCGCCGCGGTGATTTCGGTGGAGGTACCGTTCAGGTTATTCCGCATATTACAAATGAGATCAAGAGCCGTTTTTACCGCAATTTCACTTCCGATGAAACACATATCGCGATCATCGAGGTTGGTGGTACCGTAGGAGATATCGAAAGCCAGCCTTTCTTAGAGGCGATCCGTCAGTTCCAGCATGAGGTCGGACACGAAAATGCGATCCTGATCCATGTGACACTGATCCCTTATATCAAGGCTTCCGGTGAACTTAAGACGAAACCGACACAGGCAAGTGTAAAAGAACTTCAGGGAATGGGTATCCAGCCGGATATCATCGTCTGCCGTTCCGAACATGAACTTGACCAGAGTTTAAAAGACAAGATTGCCCTGTTCTGTAATGTTCCAAACGGCAATGTACTGCAGAATCTTGATGTTGAGTACCTTTACGAAGCACCTCTTGCCATGGAAAAAGAAAATCTTGCCAAGGTTGCATGTAAGGCTCTGCATTTAGACTGCCCGGAACCCGATTTAAAAGACTGGGAATCCATGGTAGACGCCCTGCGTCATCCGAACAAAGAAGTAAAGATCGCTTTAGTCGGAAAATATATCGCTCTGCATGATGCATATATCTCCGTAGTAGAGGCATTAAAACACGGCGGTATCGCTGAGCGCGCTACCATTGATCTTCACTGGATCGATTCTGAAACTTTAAATGACGACAATGCCAAAGAGCTGCTTGGCGATATGGCAGGCATCATTGTTCCGGGAGGATTTGGTTCCCGCGGTGTTGAAGGTATGATCTCCGCTGCAAAGTATGCCCGTGAAAACAATGTTCCATACCTTGGTCTCTGCCTTGGTATGCAGGTAGCCATCATTGAATTTGCAAGACATGTCTGTGGCTTCCACGATGCACACAGCGTTGAGCTTGATCCGAACACCACACATCCTGTCATCGCACTGATGCCGGATCAGAATGGTGTGGAAGATATCGGCGGTACTTTAAGGCTTGGTTCTTATCCATGTGTATTAGATCCAACATCTAAAGCCCGCGAGCTTTACGGTTCCGAGGAAATTCACGAAAGACATCGTCATCGTTACGAGGTTAACAACGATTTCCGTGCAGCACTTACCGAAGGCGGCATGAAACTCTGTGGTACTTCCCCGGATGGAAGAATCGTAGAAATGATTGAGATTCCGGATCATCCGTGGTTCCTTGCAACACAGGCTCATCCGGAATTCAAATCCAGACCGAACCGTCCACATCCGTTATTCAAAGGTTTTGTGGAAGCTGCTGTAAAAAACAGTATGAAATAAATTTTAAACGCAAAAAGCTGACTTGCCGGTTTGCCCGGCAGTCAGCTTTTTTCATAATAATAAAATGTTCGTGCAACGTGCACTCTGTTATTTATTTTCCAAAGTAAGCATCCACCCCATTGGCAATCCCAGCCGCGATCTTCTGCTGATAATCGTCAGCCGCCATTTTAAGATCCTCATCCGCATTGGTCATGTACCCCATCTCAACGATCGTGACCGGAATCTGACACCAGTTGATACCGCTCATCGTATCTGTCTCCCAGACGCCCTCACTTTTTGCACCGGTTGCCGCACACAGGGAACCTATGATGCAGTCGGAAAGTTTTCTTGAGTTCTGATAAATATTGGAGCAGTACGGGTTTGCTGCGGTCGGACAGATCGTCATCGCTCCGTTTGCCGCAGAGTTGGTACTTCCATTTGCATGAATGCGGATAAATGCTGCCGCATGATTATTATTGGCAACTGCCGCACGCTCGGAATTACTGATATTGACATCATTGGTCGTCCGGATCATCAACACCTGATAGCCGCGCGCCGTAAGTTCCTGCTGCAGCTTTAAAGATACCTGAAGTGTCAGTTCGTATTCCGCAAGCCCGCTCGCCACACCTGTTGTACCGGAAGCAACTTTCGCTTTTGTCTCAGATGCGCCTGGCCCGATCGGCTCTTTTTCGTTATTTCCTTTTGCCTGATGTCCGGCGTCGATCACAACGAGATTACCGGAAATGTTTGTCTGGGCTGTATCTGTCTGCGTGTTTTCCATCTCCGCAGACTGCTCTGTGTCAGTCTGTGGATTTCCCGCCTCAGCAGACTGCTCTGTGTCCGCAGTCTGTGATGATGCACTCTCCTGCTCCGAATCTGCTTCTCCCTTAATCACCTCTGTTGTAATGATTTCTTCTGTTTCCCGGGTCTCCGTTGGTGCCAGTTCTGCCGGCTCTGTTTCTTCCGTCTGCTCTGTTTCCTGTGTTTTTGTCTGTGCAGTTTCTGTCGCTTCTGTCATGATCTGCTCTGTTGCAGTCTGTTCTCCCTGCCCTTGTATTTCTGTGACATTTTTCTCTTCAGCAGACACCTGGGCAGATCCGTTTTCATCCGCTTTGCTGCCACATCCCGTCATAAAAGACACCCCCGCCAGTGTCATACATAACAATAACGCCAGTAATCTTTTCTTCTTTTTTATATTGCCCAAACTCATATATTTCTCCATTCTTTTTGCTTATTATCTGTCTGTAACATTACATCTGATGCCTTACCACCGCATACTCATCATCCAGCTGGTAGTACGGACACTCTTTATAATGTCCCTGCATCAGGCGCGCAGCATCATCCTCGTCCATGTCCACTTCGCAGTAATATTCCTCATCATCTTCATCGTATACATTGTATACACAACTGTCACAGCTCGCCATAACATCCTCCAATTCTTATTGCCGTATTTTCCATATCCTGTCTGCTGCTTATCTTTCACTTCCGACTCTTCCGCAGAACATTATCTCCATGTTGAGATCACTTCGTCATAAAGCTGTTCTAAAAATTCTTTCAAAAGTGTGCGCTGGGTATCCCAGTATTTCTCAGTGATCTCGTCTCCGTCCGATGTGTTTTCCGTCACATCCATAACTGCATCTAAGATCTCCGGGTTCAGATCATCCATCGCCTCCTGCACGGCAGCCTCAAAATCACAATACGCCTCACTGGTCAGGTATAGGATGAAATTCTCGCGGTTTAAATTTCTTGCCTCATAACTTCCGGTAAAAATATCATTTCCCACCGATGCGATCTGTTCGAACTCTTCCTTTACCGTTGTATAGTCAACCGGGCAGTAACTCTCCGTAAAAAATTTATCAAACACTTCTTTGTCAATCTTTTGTTCCATGCTGTTATCGTCTCCTTGCATTTTTTGCGTTCCCATGTTATTTTAGCATAGAAACCGTTCACAGAAAAGACCGCATATCTGCGGTAATCATGGGCAACCCACTACACGGGCAAACCGTTTACCATAATATAGAAGAAACGAGGTTTATTATGACTGAATATCAAAATCTTCCAAACGATCCTGCTATGCTTTTAAGTTTCGTCAATACACAGCTCCGCGACAATTATCCGTCTTTTTCTGAGCTTGTTGCCGCATTTCATGCAGATGCCGATGCGATCACTGAAAAATTAAAAATGATCGATTACGAATATGACGAAACCCAAAATCAGTTTGTATAACATTTATTCCGGTACTTCATCATTCAGATATTTTCTGACACGCTTCCAATTCGGATAAAACTGTGTCATATAGCCCCAGAACACGGCATTATGACTCGGTTCTAAAATATGTGTCAGTTCATGCACAACCACATACTCCAGACACTCCGGCGGCTTTTTCGCCAGTGCGAGATTGATATTGATGTGGTGTGTCCTCACATTGCAGGAACCCCAGCGTGTTTTCATCTGGCGTATCGTAACACCGGATGCCTTTACGCCCATGACGGGTTCCCATTTTGCAATCAATTTTTCCACTTCTCTTTTCAAAAGCAGTTTCTGCTGTTTTAATTCCGCTTCGCTTAATTGTCTTACTTCCCTGCGTCCCTCTTTCGCACGCAGATATTTTTCCCTGTAAACCCGGATCCAGTCGATCCGCTCCTTTGCAAAACGGTAAATCCGCTCGTCGCTCATCTGATGCGGCGCCGAAATGCGCACACTGCCATCCTCTTTACTGATACGCAGATACATATTTTTCATGCGTTTTTTCGTCACAATGATCGGGATCTCTTCTATCGTGAAACTGTATGTTTTTTCTCTCATATCCGGCCTTTCTGATAATTTTCTGAATTTTAATATGATTCGATTTTCAAAAAATGAAATCCACCTTTTGATAATCGAATCCCATAAATGAAGAAACCCCGGCAACATCACTGTTCCGGGGTTCCTCCGAGGAGTTTAGTTATGAAAATGTTAATCTATATAAAGGAAATTGCGTCGAAAGAATTGTCGGGATGTACAGCCTTTATTCTATACAACCTTGTTTAACAACCCGCCTGGGTAAGCGTTGTTAACTTCTTTCGATGGTTACAGTATACGGAAAAAATATGTCTTAAGTGTGACGATTTTCGAAAAGATTTATAAAAATCCTTATTTTTGTTTTTATATTTTATTTATAAATACAATTCTTTCCATATGATAATCTATGTTATAATAATGTTCTAACGTAACAGACAGGAGGACTTTATATGACCGAAACACCTTTATTTGAAAACCGGAGATACTGCGAAGAATGTCACTGTCTTCTTCCCACATCCTACGAGGGAACATTGTGTCCCCGCTGTTTAGAACAGAAACTTTTTCATCAGGTAAAAGAATATATTCAGACAAACAACGCCACCGCTTATGATGTTGCAACACATTTTCATCTGCCGCTCAGCCGCATTAAAGAATGGATTGATGACGGGATGATCGAATACAAAGACATTCCCGGCCACAAACTTTAAATGACTATTTCAAAAATCCATTGATAATCTGTTCTTCCGCTTCTTTTTCTGTAAGTCCAAGTGTCATCAGCTTGATCAGCTGCTCTCCGGCTATTTTTCCGATAGCAGCTTCATGGATCAGATTTGCGTCAATATTGTTGGCAGTCAGCTGCGGACTTGCAGTCACACAGGCGTTATCCATAATGATGGCATCACATTCACTGTGTCCTGCACAGGCTGCATTACCATTCATAACGGAGAAAAATTCCTGTTTTGATTCCCCTTTTGCAACAGAACGTGACACCAGATTCACACTGGAATTATCCCCGTTAATATCCACATGAAAATCTGTCTTTGCGTACTGTTTTCCGTGTGTCATGATCTTCTCATGGATCTCTAAGGATGCGTTTTCTGCCAGATCTCCTCTCGTCACACGAACCGTGGAATCGATTCCTTTGATCTGTGTCGTCTCCATCTCCATATGTGCGCCCTCTTTTAAGTGGACGATGGTCTGCGGATTCATGATATTCTCTCCGTTGCCGTCACCCTCGCCGTAATGGCGCTCAATGTAGCGGACCTTTGCATTTTTTTCCAGATAAAACGTATGCACACCGTCATGTTTGGAAGTATCTACACCACAGTTATGGATCCCACATCCTGCCACGATCGTGACATCTGCGCCCTCGCCAATATAAAAATCATTGTAAACACATTCCTGCATTCCGCTCTCGCTTAAAAGTACCGGGATGTGCACACTCTCATGAACAGTTCCGGGTTTGATGATGATATCAATTCCATCCTTATCCGTCTTGGTCACGATATCAATATTAGCAGTCGTATTTCTTCCGAGTTTGGTTCCGTTGGCACGAATGTTATAGGCACCCTCCGGGATCTCGTGCAGTCCTGCCACCTGCTCTAATAAATTTTTCTGTATTAAATCCATTTTTATCCTCACTTCCTCATACTCATACATTACAGCTTGCTGGTCAGTGTCTCACAGGCCCCTGCTGTATGAAGCAGTTCCGGAAGTACTTCTTCCTTGGTTCCGATTGTCTTAACCTGTCCGTTTGCGATCACCACGATCTTATCTGCAATGTCTAAAATACGCTCCTGATGTGAAATGATAAGAATCGTTCCCTGAATCTCATCACGCATTTTTTCAAATACCCTGATCAGGCTGTTGAAACTCCAGAGATCGATTCCCGCCTCCGGCTCATCAAAGATAGAAAGTTTCGTTCCACGTGCCGTGATCATTGCGATCTCAATACGTTTCAGCTCTCCACCGGAAAGACTGCCATTGATCTCACGGTCAATATACTCTCTCGCACACAGACCAACCTCCGATAAGATCTCACAGATCTCATTCACCGTCATCGTTCTTCCTGCTGCGATTGTGATCAGATCTTTGACTGTCAGTCCTTTAAAATGTACCGGCTGCTGAAATGCATAGCTGATGCCATGTTTTGCACGCTCGGTAATATCAAGTTCTGTAATATCCTCTCCATCTAAAATGATCTGACCGGATGTCGGCTTGATGATTCCGGCAATGATCTTTGCGAGTGTGGACTTTCCTCCACCGTTCGGTCCGGTGATCGCCACAAAATGCTCATCGATCGTAAGGCTGACATCTTTTAAGATCTCTTTGTTGTCCTGATTGTCCTCTACCTCATAAGTGATATTTCTTAACTCTAACATTTCTTCCTCCGTCTGCGTTTCGCCGCTTATCTTACCACGGAACGCGGATATTTTACCATAACTTCATCGAGCATCTCATCATCCGGCTCAAACTCATAACGCACAAGTCCTTTTTCGCCCTTTGCGATCAGCTCATACACCTTTGCCTCCGGATTACCGGAAGTCAGATTTTTATATGCCAGATTCTTGTCATTTTCGTATTTGTATACGCTTCTGTCACCTCTTGGAGCAAATCCAAGTACATCATCCATCTGCACGCTGCCGATGGCTTTACGTCTGCTTTTTGCCTTGATCCGTGCAAAGCGGAACTCTCCATCATAATAGGTATATTCGTACTCTATATCCGAACGAAATGCCTGAAAATACCATACCAGCGCCAGTGCAATTCCCGGTATCAGAAAAATAATCGGGTTCACAAATGTAGACAGCAAAAACATCAGACATGCAAGTATAAACAATACGGTATTTAATATTTTTTTAGAACCTGTGTTCTTTTTTGGAACGATCACTAATTTCTCATGCATATAATCTTCTCCTGTGTTTTATATTTACCTGTTTACCGGATATTATCCCTTCACAAGTCATCTCTCCTATTTTATCATGTTAAAACATGACAGGCAAGGGTTGTCCCCTATTCTCTGTTCAAATACAGGAAATTTTATACATTTTTTATTTTTCTGTACATCAGTCCTGTTATCGTGTAAAATATAACCAGATGGGTTTTTCGTAAATTTTCGCACAGTTGCCGGGCATTTTGAAACCAGCCACTGCACACTTTGTCACAAACAATTATTTTTATTATGGAGAGAGCTAATAATGATCACTTATCAATATGAAAAAAATGCATTTTCAACATTCAAAGAAGGAATCCGCCGCGAATGGGCACTGACCAATGGCATCGGCGGATATGCCGGAAGTTCACTGATTGGTGCACACAACCGTACACATCAGGGTTATCTGGTCGCAAGTCTGCACCCACCGATCGAACGCTATCTCGTTTTTTCCAAGATCAACGAATCTCTGACAGTATATGCAGCAGATACTTCTGAAGGTTCTGATGAGCAGCCTCATTCATTTATGAACACTGCAAAAACTGGATCTGCACATGATGTATCTGCCATATATGATCTTGAAACCTCACAGCACAAAAAAAACGGACAGACCTGTTATGCACAGGGGCAGAAATATCTTGTCTCATTTTCTTATGATGGAAGCGTTCACTATACATATCAGGCAGGTGATATCACCCTTACCAAACATATTTGTTTAAAACACGGCGCCAATGTCTGTGCCGTTGCTTATGAAATTGAAAATAATGGTCCGGATGCATCCCTTACCCTGGTTCCTCTTTTTAATTTCCGTGAGCACAGCGCATCCAGCCGCCCGGAAGATTTTCATTTTCATACGACACAGACCGGCAATTCCCTTTGTCTGATTCCGGAAAGCCACCCTGACACTGCCATTTTATTTCAGACAAGCGACGGTATGTTTTCAGACCATACGCCTATGTTTGACATTGATATGCAGCTTCAGACGGAAGTGGATCTTGAGACAGACGGACTCGACTGCCACTATTGTCCACACCAGATAACGTTTTTCCTTCCGACCAAAAGCCGTAGACAGGTTTCCGTGCTCTGTTCCGTAATATCTGCCGGTGAATCCTTTTCAGATATCAAGCCAGACACTGCTTTTGATATTTTAAAAGAACGGGAAGAATATACAAAATCACTCTATGCGACGGCAGACATTCATGATGATCTTGCAGACCGCCTAGTTCTCGCTGCGGACCAGTTTCTCTGCGACCGCGCCTCTACCGGCTACAAAACTGTGCTCGCCGGTCTCCCATGGTTTACCGACTGGGGACGTGACACGATGATCGCATTTACCGGACTGACGTTATGCACCGGTCGCAGAAAAGACGCCGAGGAAATTCTTTTAACATTTTCAAAGTATATCCGTCATGGGATCGTTCCAAATATGTTCCCGGATGATAATGCGGCGCCTCTTTACAACACGGCGGATGCATCCCTGTGGTATTTTTATGCGGTATGGCAGTATCTGCAGTATTATCCGGATGATGATGCACACACTTTTGTCAGAAAAAACATCTATCCTCACCTGAAAGAAATCATTTCTGCTTATAAAAACGGTACAGATTTCAGCATTTATATGGAAGAGGACGGTCTTATTCATGCCGGAAGCGGTCTTGACCAGATCACATGGATGGATGTGCGCGTCGGTGACTGGGTTGCCACTCCGCGCCACGGAAAACCGGTAGAGATCAATGCACTCTGGTATAATGCGCTAAAAGTTATGGAGCAGCTTGCATTGCGGTATGAGGATGTGGCTTGCACTCTAATTCCTGACAGTGATACTTCCGCTTCTGGATGTACTGTTTCTGGATCCGGCAGTGAAACTCCTACTTCTGGATGTACTGCTTCTGACTCTGTGAATGATTGCATGACCTCCCACGATTATGCTGCACTTGCCGATCTGATAAAAAAATCTTTCTGTCAGAAATTCTGGTGGGAGGAAAAGGGCTGTCTTTATGATGTTGTTGACGGGGATGAACCGGACGATCATCTTCGTCCTAACCAGATCTATGCGGTATCTCTGCCTTTTACCATGTTATCAGAAGAACAGGAAGCAAAGATCGTCGCATTTGTCAAAGAACATCTTTATATTGGCTGTGGTCTGCGCTCTCTTACAAGCGATCATGCTGACTATCACGGCATCTACTGTGGTTCCCTGCCGAAACGTGATGCCGCATACCATCAGGGTACAGCATGGGGCTTCCTGCTCGGCGGTTTTCTGACTGCTTACGCAAAAGTCCATGATCACTCACCGGAATGTACGAAAGAGCTGCTTGCACTGTTAGAACCGATTCGCCACCATCTGACTGACAATGGATGTATCGGCTCTATTTCAGAAATATTCGATGGCGATGCACCTCACAATCCAAGAGGCTGTTACGCGCAGGCATGGAGCGTCGGCGAGACACTGAGGGCTTATATGCAGGATGTTCTTCCGTATAAAGAAGAATAAGTATTTCAAAAATGCAGGTTAAGGATTGCCTGCCAAATTGTGGTTTGTGGGGCTATGAGTTCCCCGGCTAAGGGTGGCGTCGCAGTTTTGTGAGTGGCAAATTGCATCAAGCCGGGACTGTTTTGTTTCCGTTGTCCGAAAATAAGAAACTCTAAGCATGCCTGATTCAGGTTGGGGCGGAGTGACGTGTGCGTCCTAAATGTGCCGTCCGGGCACATTAGGACTTGTGCTGCCGTCCATGGCAGCACAACACTGTGTTACGGACAGGCATCCTAAGAGTTTCTAATTTTCTTCCAAAGTCACAAAACGAGTCTCGGCTTGATGCGATTTGCCAGCCTCAAGGTTGTGAACCACCCTTCGCGGGAGAACTCATTTTACAACTTTGGGAGACGTAAATTTTTAGTGTTTTATGTGTGAATCTGATTAAAAAAATATTTTCAAATAACTATATTCAATAGTTTATTATTTTTTTGATTACACTGGCAAAAACCTCGATATATAACACTATGCTCATATTTATT
>NZ_QRHS01000010.1:0-123795 GCF_003470905.1 Roseburia sp. AM23-20 | reverse complement strand
TAGAAACTATGTGGTTTTCAGCCACTTTCACGGCTGTGCCGTGAATAATATAGGATTAACATACACTTCTTCCCCAAACATTATAATTGCATTTTTGACATTTCATGTTATACTACATCTATCGCAATTCGATCTGATTTCCATTCAGTCATTTTTCTGAACACGCTTCTTATTACTTCCGGCACTTCGCCTGCTATTTCAGAAAACTATTGTGAAAATCACTTAATTTTTTATAATCAAAGGAGAAAACTATGGGGAAAACAAAAGAAAACGCAGCCACACCAGACACGTTTTTGTGCAGAAAAATACCGGGATGCCTTATTCCGCAGGATCGTCAATGAACGTTCCGTTTTGCTTGAACTGTACAACGCACTGAACCAGACCAGTTATGACGATGCAGACGAACTGATTTTTTTCACAATCGATGATGTGATTTATTTCGGCAAACAATACGAAAGCTATATTAAACAGAATAACCTGAACATTTATGGAAAAAAGCTGCTCAAACTGCCATTTCCGCAGTTTGTTATTTTTTATAATGGCATCGAGCCACTTGAAAATGGGAAAGATTACATGGAACTGCATCTTTCCGATGCATTTGATTATGAATCTAAAGCAGTAAACGGTCGTCCCTGCTTAGAATACACGGCTCGCATTTACAACATCAATTATGGCCATAATCAGGAACTGATAACACGATGCCGCACATTAGAAGAATATTCTATTCTGATCAGCCGGATTTCTTCAAAAGTCAGGAGTGGTGCATCCTTAGAACAGGCTGCAGATACCGCTGTTTTAGAATGTATCAAAGATGGCATCCTAAAAGATTTTCTCACCAAACACAGATCGGAGGTCGTTGGAATGTTATTAGAAGGATTTGATATGGATGAATATATTAAAATGGAACGCCGGGACAGCTATGCGGATGGTCATGAAGATGGATTAGCGACGGGCATAGCAGCAGAACCTTTACTGCATATGCCCATTTCCCTGATGCATTTTTATTTCTCTGACAGATCTGTATTTCGTATCTTATCCCTGATCCGAAGTATCATAGACGGCGATACGGAAAGTTCGTCAAATCCCATCCGAAGGAATGTCTCTGTGAGTGTTTCATCTGCACCAAGTTCTCCGCAGATACCGACCCAGCATCCTTCCTTATGTCCATTGTCCACAACCATCTTTAGCATCCGAAGAACCGCTTCATGGTGCGAATCATAGATGTTATCCAGCTTCGGGTTCTGCCTGTCGATCGCAAGTGTATATTGTGTCAGATCGTTTGTCCCGATCGAGAAGAAATCAACTTCCTTTGCCAAAAGATCACTGATCATGACTGCTGCCGGTGTTTCGATCATAATACCGAGTTCCACATCCTTATACGGAATGCCGTCGGCATCAAGTCCTGCTTTCACTTCCGCAATGATCTCTTTGATCTTTTTCACTTCATTTACAGAAATGATCATTGGAAACATAATTGCGATCGTTCCATAATAACTTGCACGGTATATCGCACGAAGCTGTATCTTAAAAATTTCAGTGCGGTCAAGACAGATCCTGATAGCACGGTAACCCATTGCCGGGTTTTCTTCTTTTTCCAGTCTAAAATAATCAACCTGTTTGTCCGCTCCGATATCAAGTGTGCGGATGATCACTTTTTTGCCTGCCATATTTTCCGCAACCGTCTTATATGCTGCAAACTGTGCTTCCTCTGTCGGATAGTCCTCCGACTCTAAATAAAGGAACTCACTCCGGAACAATCCGATGCCGCCCGCATCATTGGAAAGCACATTTGCCACATCGGAAACACCTCCGATATTCGCATAAAGATTGATCTTTGTGCCATCCTTTGTGATATTTTCCTTCCCTTTTAATTCCTGAAGCAGACGTTTCTTCTGCTCATTTTCTTCTTTTAACTTCTGATATTTTGTTTTCGTATCCTCATCCGGTTCTACGAAAAACTTTGCATCAAATCCATCTACGATACCGTACTGCCCGTCCACACCATCTTCCGGGAAATCAACTCCGATCAGTGCCGGAATATTCATGGTGCGCGCTAAGATCGCAGTGTGGGAATTAGTGGAACCGTGCCGCGTTACAAAAGCAAGTACCTTTGATTTATCAAGCTGCACTGTCTCACTCGGCGCAAGATCATCTGCTAAAAGGATAAATGGTTCATCCCCGCCTAATCCTGCATCACTGTTTCCCTGTAAAATAGAAATCACACGGTTGGAAATATCTTTTACATCCGCAGCACGTTCTCTCATATAGTCGTCATCCATTGCTGCAAACATCTGCGCAAAATTATCTCCTGTGGAAGCAACGGCAAATTCTGCATTGACCTGCTGGGCTTCGATCATGTTTGTGATCGACTCTATATAGTCGAGATCATCCAGCATCATCTGGTGCATCTCAAAAATTGCCGCATTGACTTCACCGACTTCCCTGACTGCTTTTTCATAAAAAACACCAAGCTGTCTTTTGGCTTCTTCTTTTGCATCCTCAAAACGCTTTTTCTCTGCTTCTATATCTGTTATCTTTGTTCGCTTTACTGCATTGTCTGTCTTATGATAAACCGACAGTCTGCCCATGGCAATTCCACCAAATACACTTTTTCCGTGCAGTTCCATGCCCGTTACCTCCATTTTAGATTTTTATTTCCGTTTTTATCAATTTTTTACAGATTTGCTTTCAAAAATGCCTCGATTGCAGCACTTGCTGCCTCTTCGTTCTCGCCATCTGTGCAGACTGTGATCTCCTCACCGCATTTTACGCCAAGTCCCATAACTCCAAAAATACGTTTTGCATCTACTGCTTTTCCATCTTTTGCAATGGTAACGCTGCATGGAAATGATGCTGCTGCCTTTACAAGTGCTCCTGCCGGTCTTGCGTGGATTCCCTCTTTGTCTGTGATCACATATTTAAATTCTTTCATGATTACTCCTTTCCCAAACCGCATTTTCTTTTCGGGCGGTTCCATTTACCTGTGAATTTTATTTTATTCCGTTTCCTATCTTTTTGATACATCTTTCTTTAAAAGTCCAAGGATCACGCATCCTACAACAGAACCAACTGCCAGGGATACAAGATATAACAGTGGATGACCTACCGTTAAGAATACGAAGATTCCACCATGTGGTGCCATTAATGTACAGTTAAATGCCATGGATAATGCTCCTGCTACTGCCGAACCAATGATGCAGGACGGAAGCACACGCAATGGATCAGATGCTGCAAACGGGATCGCTCCCTCTGAGATAAAGGAAAGTCCCATGACAATATTTGTCGGTCCCGCCTTTCTCTCTTCCTCAGTAAATTTGTTTTTAAAGAACATAGTCGCAAGTGCGATTGCAAGCGGTGGTACCATACCACCGACCATAACAGCTGCCATGATATTGTAATTGCCTGCTGCGATAGATGCTGTACCAAATACATAAGCTGCTTTATTTACAGGACCACCCATATCTACGGACATCATTCCGCCGAGCAGTGCGCCAAGCAGGATCGCTTTTGCACCGTTCATGCTATTTAATCCATTATTGATCATGACATTCAATGCTCCGATCGGAGGCTCTACAATATAAGTCATGATTACTCCGATCAAAAAGATACCAATGACTGGATAAAGAAGCATTGGTTTGACACCCTCTAAACCTTCCGGAAGTTTTTCAAACAGTTTCTTTAACAGGCGTACCAGATAACCTGCAACAAAACCTGCAACAAGGGCGCCAAGGAAACCGGATGTTCCATTTGCCGCGATCGCTCCGCCGACAAAACCGACCGCAAGACCAGGACGATCTGCAATACTCATTGCAATAAATCCGGCTAAGATCGGAAGCATAAATCCAAATGCAACACCACCGATCGATTTAAACATTGCTGCTAAAGGTGTGATCGTACCAAAATTCGAACGCTCCTCAAACGGAAGACTGTTTAAGTCTACTGCAAAACCATCGATCAAAAATGCGATCGCGATCAGAATACCACCACCGATAACAAACGGTAACATATGTGAAACTCCGTTCATCAGGTGTTTATAAATCTGGTGTCCGATACTGTCAGATTCTTCCTCACTATCCGCTGCCTGGCCGCTTCCTTTTGCCTGATACAGTGGAACATTGCCATTTAACGCTCTGTCTAACAGTTCTTCTGCCTTACTGATTCCATCGGAAACCTTACACTGGATCACCGGTCTGCCTGCAAAGCGATCCATCGGAACCTGTGTATCTGCTGCAACGATGATACATGCAGCCTCTGCAATTTCAGCTTTCGTTAATACATTTTTTGCACCGCCGGAACCCCTTGTCTCAACCTTCACACGGCATCCAAGCTCTTTTGCTTTTTTCTCAATATTTTCTGCTGCCATATAAGTATGTGCGATTCCATTCGGACATCCGGTTACAGCAAGGATCAGTTTTCCATTATCTGTGGTTTTCTCCTCTGCTGCTTCTTTCGTATCTGCACTGTTCTTTTTTTCCTCTTCGGTGTCTTTCTCGGCTTCTGCCTGATCGATCACGCTTAAAAATTCCTCGACTGTCTTTGCATTACGAAGCCCATGCGTAAAATTCTCATCCATCAGAAGAACGGACAATTTGCTCAGTACATCCAGATGTACATTGTCTTCTGTATTAGGTGCTGCAATTAAGAAGATCAGGTCAACCTTTCCTCCATCTAACGCATCAAAATCCACCCCATCTTTGATAACCATTGCTGCAAGACCCGGTTTGCTGACTGCATCTGACTTACAATGTGGAATGGCGATTCCCTCACCAATTCCGGTCGTTCCTTCTTCCTCTCTGGCGTATACGCCTTTGCGGTACTTCTCAACATCGTTGATCTTTCCGCTCTTAGCCATCAATGCAACCATTGCATCAAGGGCTTCGTTCTTTCCATTAACTTTGCCATTTAAATCAATACTCTCTACGGCAAGTAAATCCCTGATTTTCATGCTTAATCCTCCTTGTTTTGCGAAGCAAAATGCGACTGCCCTTGCAGGAGCAGAGGATTTTACTCCTTGTTTTGCGGAGCAAAATGCGACTGCCCTTGCAGAAGCAGAGGATTTTACTCCTTGTTTTGCGGAGCAAAATGTCTGCTATGCATGCTATGCCTAATAGCTTGCATAGCATGTGCCCTTGCAGGAGCAGAGGATTTTACTCCTCCTACTTAAATATACCTTTGTTTTTATCTAAAAGCGCCAAAACTTCCGGCTCTGTTGCCAGTTCTTCTGAAAATGCCGATGCGCTTCCAGTACATACCCCCATCTGAAAAGCTTCTTTATAGCTTCCAGTCTTCAAATAACCTGTTATAAATCCGGCCACCATGGAATCCCCGGCGCCAACAGAATTGACAACTTTGCCTTTCGGTGTCTCCGCCTGAAAAACGCTTCCATCTTCAGCAACAAGCACTGCCCCGTCACCCGCCATGGAAACCAGCACATTTCTTGCACCTTTTTCCTGCATCTTCTTTGCATAAGTGATGACGTCTTTTTTATCTGTTATTTTTACACCGAAAATCTCGCCCAGTTCATGATTATTCGGTTTGATCAAAAATGGATGATACTGTAATACATTTACGAGCAGATCTTTCGTCGCATCCACAACAATCTTTAAATCTTTATCTGCGAGATATTTCATAATGTCCATGTAAATGGTCTGCGGCATCACATCTGGAATGCTTCCCGCCATAATGAGAACATCTCCGTCGGAAAGACGATCCAGTTTTTCATAAAGTGTTTTGATATCTGCTTTTGATATCGCCGGTCCCTGTCCGTTGATCTCGCTCTCCTCATCAGAGCGCATCTTTACGTTAATTCTTGTCATTCCTTCTTTTACCGGAATAAAATCAGCATTGATTCCTTTTTCCCGGATCAGACGTTCTAACTCTGCTCCGGTAAATCCGGCATAAAAGCCAAGTGCTGTATTTTCCAGTCCAAGATTTTTTAACACCATGGATACATTGATACCTTTTCCACCCGGAAAGATTTTTTCCTCTGATGTCCGGTTGACCATTCCGCTGGTAAAATGCGGAACTGTCACAATGTAGTCCAGTGATGGATTAAATGTGACGGTGTAAATCATTTTTCATATCTCCCTTCTGCATTTCCTGCACTCTGATTTTGCAGGCTTTCAATCTTTTTATATCTCAATCACGTTTTTACTTTTCCGGTAGGCCGGTTTTGTAAGTCCTGTCGTGATAATTTTTGCACTCTCAAACGGAGCAAACGTTACGCTTGATATCTGGTTGAATTTACTGTCATCTGCTAAAATATAACAATCTCTGCAGTTTTCCATGGAGCGTTTTTTTACGAGCGCTTCTTTTAACTCCGGTGTGGAAAATCCGCGCTGCATGCTGATTCCGTTTGCTCCCCAGAATCCTTTTGTAAAATTGTATTTTTCAACCGATGAAACGGCTTCCTCTCCCACGATCGCCTCAGTTATCGCTTTAAACTCTCCACCGAGGATATATACCGTACATCCTTTCTGTGCAAGTTTTTTTGCATGTGTGATCGCATTGGTCACAAATACTGCCTGTTTGGTCGTGATGAAATCAATCATCAGATCCGTCGTCGTACCTGCATCAATATAAACAAAATCTCCAGGTTCGATCAGCCCTGCCGCATATTTTGCGATCTTTTCTTTTGCACCTTTGTTCCGTTCTTTTCGCTGCATGACTTCGTCATCCTCGGTACTATATGAGGTATTTTTTAAAATTGCACCTCCGTGTACCTTGATGAGCTGACCATTTGCATCCAGTGTATTTAAATCTCTTCGTATTGTCGACTCTGATGCATCCAGTTCTGTCATGAGCTGCTGAACGGTTACGCTCCCCATACTTTCTAGTATGGATAAAATTCTTGAAAATCTTTCTTCTGTCAGCATATCTTTTCCTCCAATTTCATTCACAACCGTTCAAATTCGTTCATCTTTGATAGCTTTATTATATGATTCCATTCCGTCACAGTCAATCAAAATCCGTCAAAATCATTCACAAAAATTCATTTTAAAAATTGTGAAATATGCAAAAAAACTGCCGCAAGAATCAGTCCTGTTTCTTTACCAGGAAGCTGTTTCTTACGACAGTCTTTATATTTTTAATCTAATTTATACTAATCGCTGCTTTTTCACACTGCTTTCCGTGATTGCACGATCATGACCGTTTTACTCCCCTTTTTTAAAACGTGCGATCGCGTCTTTGACGTCATCCGCAAAAATTTCAACCACCTCTGCATTTTTCGTCTTATACCGTATGATACCCATTTCCTCAAATGTCTGTCCGGCAATATAACACCGCAATGCCATCAGTACGCCACTGTGCGTTACGATCAACACATCTTCCGTCTCCCGTTCTAAGATCATTCCGAGTGTATCAAGCGCACGCCTCAGCACTTCATTGTAACATTCTCCATGCGGTGTATGGACATAACGCCTGTTGGCATCCCAGTCCTGATACTCTTTCGCATTTTCCTGCGTAATGCTTTCCCAGCTTCTGCCTTCCCAGTCGCCCATATCCATTTCCCGCAGACCATCCGCCGCAATACATGGAATATCAAGCGCGATCGCCGCCTCCTGTGCCGTCTGTGCTGCACGAAGCTGTGGGGATGTATATGCCCGCACAACCTGAAGAGTCCCTTCCTTTTTCCGATCCAGAAGCATGTCCGCAAGCTCTTTTGCCTGCTGCTTTCCTGTCTCATTCAACGGCACATCTGTCTTGCCCTGTATTTTCTTTTTTACATTCCAGTCCGTCTCTCCGTGACGTACAAAATATAAAATCATTGATTTCTCCTCTTTTGGGTGATGTTGTCATAAATCAAGTATAAACAATTCGTTTTGATTTGTCTATGTGAATCCGTGCAACGGCAGATCCTTCTTGCAATTTATGATTTCCCCATGTATACTACATCTATCGCAATTCGATTTTATTTCCATAAAATCATTTTCTGAATACCACTCTTTTCATTCCGGCATTTCGCCAGCTATTTCAGAAAACTATTGTGAAAAACGCTTAAATTTTTTATAATAAAAGGAGAAAACTACATGGGGAAAAACAAAAGAAAACGCAGTCACACAAAACATGTTTTTGTGCAGAAGAAGTACCGGGATGCCTTGTTCCGCAGGATTTTTAATGAGAAATCGGTTTTGCTGGAGTTATACAATGCCCTGAATCAGACAGATTACGATGATGCAGATGAACTGATCTTTTACACGATTGATGATGTAATCTATCTCGGATATAAAAATGACGTGTCATTTATTGTCCGTGGCACATTAAATCTGTATGAACACCAGAGTACCTTAAACCCCAATATGCCGATCCGTGGACTGATCTATTTCGGCAAACAGTATGAAAGCTATATCAAACAAAATAACCTGAACATTTATGGGAAAAAACTGCTTTCGCTGCCGTTTCCGCAGTTTGTTATATTTTATAATGGAATTGAACCGTTGGAAAATGATAAAGATTACATGGAACTGCATCTTTCGGATGCGTTTGAATATGCAAAGCAAACCCCAGTGGAAACGAATGTGGTATCTAATTCCAATGTGCAAAATACCCCTGGCTCTTTCAGCACCCGCCCCTGCTTAGAATGTACTGCGCGGATTTACAACATTAATTATGGACACAATCAGGAATTGATGGCGCGATGCCGGACTTTAGAGGAATATTCCATTCTGATCGGCAGAATTTCTTCGAATGTCAGAAACGGCATTCCATTAGAACAGGCAGCGGATACCGCTGTACAGGAATGTATCAGGGACGGTATTTTGCAGGATTTTCTTATCAAACACAGATCGGAGGTCGTTGGTATGTTATTGGAAGAATTCGATATGGATGAATATATTAAGATGGAACGCAGAGACAGTTATGAGGATGGACATGAGGATGGATTAGCCGAGGGCAAACGTCTTGAGCAGTTACACGTCGTCCACAACATGTTTCAAAAAAACATCCCTGCCGAAAAATGTGCCGATCTACTTAATCAAAACACTGATTTTGTCAATAAAGTATATTCTCTATGTCAGGCTCACCCAGACTGGTCAGATGAAGATATTTACAATGCATTAAAAGAAAAATAAAGCTTTATTAAAATTCCTGTAAGTATATCATTTTATCAATATCTCATACTTGCAGGGATCTTTTCTTTCTATTCTACTTGTGTATAATAATATCTTTATGTTCATCCACCGCAATTCGATTTTATTTCCATAGAATCATTTTCTGAATATCACTCTTTTTCATTCCGGCATTTCGCCAGCTATTTCAGAAAACTATTGTGAAAAACACTTAAATTTTTTATAATCAAAGGAGAAAACTACATGGGGAAAAACAAAAGAAAACGCAGTCACACAAATCGGAGGTCGTTGGTATGTTATTGGAAGAATTCGATATGGATGAATATATTAAGATGGAACGCAGGGACAGCTATGAAGATGGATTAGCGGAGGGGAACCGTCTTTATCAATTACATACCATTCACACCGTTCGCAACATGTTCCAAAAAAACATCCCTGCCGAAACCTGCGCCGACTTGCTTGACGAAGATATCGCTTTTATTAATAACGTATATTCTCTATGCCAGATGCACGCAGACTGGTCGGATAAAGATTTTTACAACGCGTTAAAAGAAAAATAAGTCCATTACATAAAAAACACCTGTAATTACATGCCCGGCAACATATAATTACAGGTATTTTATTACTGAAATATTTCTTTTTTACAGATCACATAGGAAATAACTGCCACGATCACTTCCGTCACCCAGAATGCATGCCAGACACCGGCAGCTCCAAATATTTTGCTTAAAATAAATGCCAGCGGCAGGATCACTATGATATACCTGAGCACTGAAATTACTAACGACTCTTTTCCTTTTCCAAGACCTTCTAATGCTCCTGACACAGTGACAGATACCGACGATGCAATAAATCCAATACTGATCAGACGCAGTGCCTCTTTTCCATACAGAATCGTCTCCGGATTACTCGTAAACAATCCTATGAGAGTCTGCGGAACTGCCAAACAAAGTATTGTCCCGATCACCATGACTCCGGCGATCAATATCAGTGCCGATCTGAAAATATCTTTCACACGTTTTTTCTCCCCTGCACCATAATTATACCCAACCAATGGGCGCATTCCCTGCACCACACCATTTCCTGTCAGATATAAAAATGTCTGCAGCTTAAAATAAGCCCCAAGAACAAGTACATAACTTGCAGAATAAACAGCAAGAATCGCATTTAATGCAGAAACCTGGATTGACGGAAGCGCAAGACTCAATGTTGCAGGCACACCGATTGAATACATTTTTCTGCTAAGTGCTGCATCCGGCGTCATATCTTTCAATCTTACTTTTACCGGAATTGGATTTAAAATGTAAAACATTAAATAACATACCAGAGATATGATCTGACCGATCCCAGTTGCAAGTGCTGCTCCACGGATTCCCATTTCAGGGAAAATTCCGATACCAAATATCATAAGCGGGTCTAAAATAATATTAGACACGCATCCAACCAGCATACAGAGCATAGATGTTTTCATTCGCCCCACCGACTGAAAAATCTTTTCAAAACAAAGACCCGCTGCATTCGGTACTGCAAAAATAAAAACAATCTTTGCGTACTCTGTTCCCATCTCTATGATAGATCTTTTATCTGTAAACATGGCAAGAAAAGGTGCTGTGATTGCAATGCAGACTACCGCCAGAACAAATCCATGGATCATATTAAAAAGTGTTCCCAATGACGCCGTTTTATCTGCGGTATTATGTTTTTCTGCTCCAAGAAAATATGCGATCGTCGCATTGATTCCGATTGCAAATCCAATGACAACCGCATTGACCAGATTCTGCAGGGGAAATACTAAAGAAAGCGCCGTCATTGCATCCTCGCTGATGCGGGCAACAAAATAGCTGTCAATGATGTTGTATAGAGCGTTAACTAACATTGAAAATGTCATCGGCAATGCCATAGAGATAACAAGCGGCATGACCGGTTTTTCTTTCATAAATTTCTGGTTCATTGTGTAATCCTTTCGTTACTGTTTACCCGAAAGCCTGGCACCTGCCATCAAACTTTGGGGTTTTTATTCCTGTGCGCAAAAAAATGCCACACAGCTATAACGCCTTATAGCTGTGTGGCGAAAAATAGAGTTCATCACTCAAGAAAAGTCCACTCCATAAAAATGGTTTTGGAACTGTATTATAACCAGTAAATTTTATTTCTGTCAAGTAAATCTTATTTTGCAATATCAATACGCACCAGTGCTTTGCGAAGTGCAAATTCCGCACGTTTGACATCGATTGCCTCTGTCCGGTGGGCAAGTCGTTCCTCAGCGCGCGCACGCGCAGCTTCGGCACGGTTCTTGTCGATCTCATTCGGCCACTCTGCAATCTCTGCGAGAAGTGTTACCTTATCCGGCAGGATTTCCGCAAAGCCGGAATGTACCGCTGCGATCACGTCATCTTCACCTGTTTTATGAATCTTTACAATACCAGGTGCTAACACAGTCGTGAGCGGAATGTGCTTTTTATATACACCGATCTCACCGGAGGCAGTGGTAAACTCGATCATATCGCCCTCACCCGTATAAAAAACACGATCCGGCGTAATGATCTCTACCTGAAAAATTCTGTTTTCGTCTGCCATATACTATCCCCTTAAATCTACTGCATCTTTGCACGGACATCATCGATCGTACCTGCATTTAAGAAATAACTCTCCGGTACATCATCATGTTTTCCTTCAAGAATCTCTTTAAATCCACGGATCGTCTCTGCGATCGGAACATATTTTCCATCCAGTCCGGTAAACTGTGTTGCAACGAAGAACGGCTGGGATAAGAATCTCTGTACCTTTCTTGCACGGCTTACGACCAGTTTATCATCCTCGGAAAGCTCGTCCATACCAAGGATTGCAATGATATCCTGTAATTCTTTGTATTTCTGTAAAATCTCCTGCACACCGCGGGCTACCTCAAAATGTTCCTGACCAACGATACGCGGGTCTAAGATACGGGAAGTAGAACCAAGCGGATCTACTGCCGGATAAATACCAAGCTCTGCAATAGAACGCTCAAGTACGGTTGTTGCATCCAGATGTGCAAATGTAGTTGCCGGAGCCGGGTCAGTTAAGTCATCGGCAGGCACATAAACTGCCTGAACGGAAGTGATAGAACCGTTCTTCGTAGATGTGATACGCTCCTGAAGAGCACCCATCTCTGTCTGTAATGTCGGCTGGTAACCTACAGCGGAAGGCATACGTCCTAACAGCGCGGATACCTCAGATCCTGCCTGTGTAAAACGGAAAATATTGTCAATGAAAAGCAATACATCCTTACCGCCTTTATCACGGAAGTACTCTGCCATCGTAAGACCTGTTAATGCAACACGCATACGTGCTCCCGGCGGCTCGTTCATCTGTCCGAACACCATGGTGGTCTTATCGATAACTCCTGATTCTTTCATTTCATAGTAAAGGTCATTTCCCTCACGGGTACGCTCACCAACGCCGGTAAATACGGAATATCCACCGTGCTCGGTTGCGATATTGTGGATCAGCTCCTGGATTAAAACGGTTTTACCTACACCGGCACCACCGAACAATCCGATCTTACCACCTTTCTGGTAAGGGCAGAGAAGATCTACGACCTTGATACCTGTCTCTAACATCTCCTGGGATGTTGCCTGTTCCTCAAATGCCGGAGCAGGTCTGTGGATCGGCCATTTTTCCACACCGGTCGGAGGATCGATCTCATCGATTGGATCTCCTAATACATTAAACATTCTGCCTAACGTATTCTCACCTACCGGCACGCTGATCGGTCCGCCGGCTGCAACTGCATCCATTCCACGGACTAATCCATCGGTCGATCCCATTGCGATACATCTGACTGTATCATCGCCCAGATGCTGGGAAACCTCAACGGTCAATTCTTTTCCCGACTGTTCACCTTTTAACGGGATACGGATCGCATCGTTGATCTCCGGCAGATTGCCCTCTGTGAATTTAATATCCAGAACGGCACCGATAATCTGGGTAATCTTACCGATATTATTTGCCATCGCTTCTTTCTCCTTGTAATCATATTTTTATGCAGATTCCTGCGAAATATTTTTCCACTGTATCTGCCTGAACACAGCCGGCAATATTTCCTGATATAAAAATCTGCTATCCAGAGATTGCCGACGCACCGGCAATGATCTCTGTTAATTCCTGTGTAATCGAGCCCTGACGTGCCCGGTTGTATTTGAGCGTCAGATCACTGATCATATCCTCTGCATTGCTCGTTGCAGAATCCATCGCCTGCATTCTCGCACCGTTTTCACTGGCAACTGCCTCCACAAGTGCCCCGTAAAACAGGCTTGTAACGTATTTTGGAATGATCATATCAAGTGCTTCTGTCTCATTCGGCTCATAATTCATCAGAACGTTTGCCTCTGCTGCTGCACCAAGTTCTTCTTCATCAAACTCGATCGGTAACAGCTTCATCAGCTTCGGTTCGTGTACGACTGTATTTTTAAAATGTGTATACACCAGATAAATCTCGCCGATCGTGCCATTGGTATAATCCTCAAGCACCTTCTTGCAGAGTTCTGCCGCATCATCATAGGATGGTGACTCGATGATATAAGAATCATCTTCCTTAATATGATAACCACGGCGTTCTAATACCTCGCGTCCCTTTCCACCGATGGCATAGATCTCTACATCATCTTTGGAAAAGTCACTTCCCGTAACCAGCTTGATCAGGTTGGAGTTGTATCCACCGGCAAGTCCACGGTTGGATGTGATCACAACGATCGCTTTCTTTGTGGAAGTACCTTTTTTCAGATATGGATGATCGATTCCGCCTGATCTTGCAAGCATGGAAGTAACGGTCTGGTACATATAGTTCGAATATGGATTCGTCTGTTCTGCCCTGCTTTTTGCTTTCTGCAGTTTTACGGTTGAAACAAGCTTCATGGCTTTTGTGATCTGCTGCGTACTCTGTATGCTGCTTTTTCTTCGTTTAATGTCCCTCATTGAGGCCATAACAACTTCCTCCTTTTTTTGGCGAAGTCCTGCTTGTTACGCTTATTTCAAGAAATCTGCCTTACATTCTTCAATCGCTTTGACGAGTTTTGCCTCTGTCTCATCACTGATGACTTTCTCTGTGCGGATTGCTTCCGGTACATCCGGATATTTGGTATCCACATACTCAAACAGTGCTTTTTCAAACGGTAAAACCTGTTCTACCGGAATATCCAGAAGGTATTTTCTGGTTGCAGCATAGATGATGATGACCTGTTTTTCAACCGGCATCGGCTGATACTGCGGCTGTTTTAACATCTCACGGATTCTGGCACCCTGTGCTAACTTCTCTGTCGTGTCGGCATCAAGTTCGGAACCGAACTGTGCAAATGCTGCAAGCTCTCTGTACTGTGCTAACTCAACACGGATCGGTGCTGCAATCTTCTTCATAGCCTTGATCTGTGCGGAACCACCTACACGGGATACGGAAAGACCAGCGTTGATCGCCGGACGGAAACCGGAGTTAAACATCTCTGTCTCAAGATAGATCTGACCATCGGTGATAGAGATAACGTTTGTCGGGATATATGCCGAAACGTCACCAGCCTGTGTCTCGATGATCGGCAGTGCAGTCAGGGAACCTCCGCCAAGTTTGTCGGAAAGTCTTGCCGCACGCTCTAAGAGTCTTGAGTGCAGGTAGAATACATCTCCCGGATAAGCCTCACGTCCTGGTGGACGTTTTAAGAGCAAGGAGAGTGTACGGTATGCGGCTGCGTGCTTACTTAAATCATCGTAAACAACGAGAACATCTTCTCCGTTCTCCATCCATTCCTCACCGATCGCACATCCTGCATACGGTGCAATATACTGTAATGGTGCAAGCTCACTTGCAGTGGAAGCAACCACTGTCGTGTAGGACATTGCCCCAAATTCTTCCAATGTTTTTACCAGAGCGGCAACTGTGGAAGCCTTCTGTCCGATGGCAACGTAAATACATTTTACGCCCTGTCCCTTCTGGTTGATGATCGTATCGATCGCAATCGCTGTCTTACCGGTCTGTCTGTCACCGATGATCAGCTCACGCTGTCCACGTCCGATCGGCACCATGGAATCGATTGCCTTGATACCGGTCTGTAACGGTGTATCTACGGATTTTCTGGAAATAACACCCGATGCGACACGCTCGATCTGACGATATTTGTTCGTCTCGATCGGTCCTTTGCCGTCGATCGGCTGTCCTAACGCATTGACAACTCGTCCTAACATGGCGTCACCGACCGGAACCTCTACTACTCGTCCGGTGGTCTTTACGGTATCACCCTCGTTGACATTGCGCTGCGCACCTAAAAGTACGGCACCGACATTGTCTTCCTCAAGGTTTAATACCATTCCATATACTTCTCCCGGAAATTCCAGAAGCTCGCCCTGCATTGCGTTGTCAAGACCGTGAATACGTGCGATACCATCTGCTACCTGAATAACGGTACCAACGTCAGCTACCTCTAACTGCGCTGCATACCTTTTGATCTGTTCTTTAATTACGGAACTTATTTCTTCTGGTCTTAAATTCATGAAGCGCATTCACCTGCTTTCAACTGTATTTTTGACAATTCGCGTGTCAGATCATTTAATTTGGTCCGGACACTGGAATCAACGACTCTGTCGCCGATGCGAATCACCATTCCGCCTATCAGTGCGGAATCCACTGCATAATGCATCTCAAATTTCACATACTTTGTAGTCTCTAACAATCTTTTCTCCACTGCTGCTTTCTGCGCTTCGGATAATTCCATTGCCGATGTCACATAAGCGGTTCCGATGTTCTTATACTCCTTGACACAGTCAATGAAATAATCCAGCACCGTATCCACTTTTGCGAAATGACCTTTTTCTACAATCAGGCGGAGCAGTCCAACAAACTCCGCGGAAATCTTTTCTGCAAATATGTCTTCTACGATTTTTACTTTTTCTTCTTTAACGATTTTTGGATGACTCATTAATTTGAAGAGCTCAGGATTCTCATTCAAAGCGGCTTTTACTGCCACTGCCTCATCCCGGAATTCATCCATCCTTCCGCTCTCTAGCGCAACTTCAAACAATGCATCACCGTATGTTTTTGATACTAGCTTTGCCATGTCGAATCACCCATTTCTTTCAATGTTTCTTCTACCAGCGTATCCTGCACGGTCGCATCGATATTTGCTGCAACAACTTTTGCCGCCATCATGGATGCAACTGTGACCATTTCCTGTTTTACTTCATCCATTGCACGCTTCTTAGAAAGCTCTGCTTCTTCGTTGGCTCTCTTTATGATGCGCGCCGCTTCTTCTTTTGCGTCACTCTCAATGCGGGCTGCATTTTTCTGCGCCGTCTTGCGGGCCTCGCTTAAGATCTGCTCTGCCTCTTTATCGACTTCTTTTAACTTCGCATCATATTCTGCTTTGAGTGCTGCTGCGTCCTGTTTGTCCGTTTCTGCAGTCTTAATATCGGCTGCGATACGGTTCTTTCTGTCATTCAGCAGCTTACGTGCCGGTTCAAACAGCATCTTGGACATGAATAAAAATAAGAAAAATACTGCTAACGCCATCAAAACCACATCATGCAGTAACTGAAAATCCAGTCCAAAAAGTCTTGTCATTTCCTCCAAGGTTCGGCCTCCTTTCCAATTTTTTTATTCCAAGAATGGAGCGCCATTCATTAGCCTAAAGGCTGTACGAACAGTAAGAGCATTGCGATCAAAAGTCCGTAAAGACCTGTTGTCTCTGCAACTGCCTGTCCTAAAAGCATGGTTGACATAATGTCTCCCTTTGCACCCGGATTACGTCCAACTGCTGCTGCACCATGTCCTGCTGCGATACCCTGTCCAATACCAGGTCCGATACCGGCAATAACTGCCAGACCTGCACCGATAGCTGAACATGCCATAATTAAATCGTGTCCTGTGATATTCATATTAATCCTCCTTGTTTTGCGAAGCAAAATCCGAACTCATTAGTGAGGAGAGGATTTTACTCCTAAATAAAATAAATTATTCTTGTTCGTAGTTCTGACCAATGTATGTCATTGTCAACATACAGAATACATACGTCTGAATTGCCCCTGAGAACAAGTCAAAGTATACATGGAGTGCTGCCGGCCAGATGATTGCTATTTTGCTCAGCAGTCCATAAACTAATGCCATCATAACGGTTCCTGACAATACGTTCGCGAAAAGACGAAGCGACAATGAAATCGGCACTGCGATCTCACTGATCACATTGATTGGAAACCAGATTGGCAGCCATGGTGGCAATGGGGAACACATATCTGTCCAGATCTGCTTGATCGGCAGATTCTTAAACTGCGTGATATGGATCAGGAAGAATGTAATAAGACCAAGTGCCAGTGTCGTACCATAGTCAGCCGTTGGTGGTCTTAATCCAAACAGACCTGATATATTACTCATCAGAATAAAAATAAAAATGGTACTGATATAATTGACAAACTTCGGTGCTGCCACCTTTCCCATGGTGCCGCTTACCATATTATCAAGCATCTCAACCATCAGCTCGATAACATTCTGAAATCCCTCCGGGATCTCCTTTGCATGTTTGATCGCACGGTTTCCTGCAATGGCAAGTGCCATCATAAGCAGCATAACGATCAATATGCAGACATGCGATGTTGTGATCCAGACTTTATGTCCGAATATCTCGTACTGAACGATACCATGTATCATAAAGTCGATATTTTCGGCTCCGGATGACATCAGAATTGCATGATTCACTCTCTCACCTCCCTCATATGAAATTGTTATCTTCACTGTCTGAAGATACATCACCTCTTCCTTGCAGTTTTTGTATTACTCTATGTGTAAAGGGCTGTAAGTACGCAGATACCTTAAGTCCCAATACCCCGATAAACGCAGTGATCAGATTTCCGAGATTCCATTCCATCATAATAAAGAAAACGATCACAACAACAGCATAGCGGAGCAGCGATTTTACAATGATCTTCTTCTTTGCATTGTCCTCTCCATACAACTCCACCGCATCTCTTAATACAGTTGCGATGTTGACTGCCATACCGCACGCTAAACCGATACCGATCAGAAGTCCCGTGGTGTACCTGGCTTTGTCGGTGACAAACCAAACACCTGCTAATTCCACGATCACTCCATACACAATAATTCCCAAAACAAGTCCCGGCAATGCATCATTGATTCTTCGTAACATTATTTCTGCCACCGTCCTGTCCGTAAATCTTTTTTGCCATTTTAAAAATATTGGTAAATCCGGCCAGAGCACCCATGATAAACAATGGGATCACGATCCAGAGCATATCATATTTTCTGCCGATCCATGTACCAAAGAGAGTGCACATCACGATCGGAACGATCATATTCAATCCAAACTGCAGGATCAGTGTCAGTGCCTGAAACACCTTTCTGTTTTTTTTCACTTGCATCGTTCCTCCATAAAGTACAATCTTTATTCATTATAACATTTTTCGCCATTTTGTCTATCAAATATCCGTCATTTTGTATAGATAATATTTCCTTTTTATTAAGAAATATTTCAAATTTGTCTATTATCTGCACTATATTATAAGTAACCCGATAAATGATGGTTTGTTGGGCTATGAGTTCCCCGGCTAAGGGTGGCGTCGCAGTTTTGTGAGTGGCAAATTGCATCAAGCCGGGACTGTTTTGTTTCAGTTGTCCGAAAATAAGAAACTCTAAGCATGCCTGATTCAGGTTGGGGTGGAGTGACGTGTGCGTCCTAAATGTGCCGTCCGGGCACATTAGGACTTGTGCTGCCGTCCATGGCAGCACAACACTATGTTACGAACAGGCATCCTAAGAGTTTCTAATTTTCTCCCAAAGTCACAAAACGAGTCCCGGCTTGATGCGATTCGCCAGCCGCAAAGTTGTGAACCACCCTTAGCTGGGGAACTCATTTTACAACCTTGGGGGTGCGTAAATTTTTAGTGTTTTGTGTCTGAATCTGATTAAAAAGATATTTCCAAATAACTATATTCAATGGTTTATTATTAGTTTGATAACGTTGGCAAAAACTTCAATGTATCCCACTATGCTCATGTTTATTGCCATACACATTTGAAAAAATATTTTGTGTTATTGGTCGGACAATTTACGAAACGATTCGTATAATATAATGTAACATATAAAAATTCTGGGAAGTCATCAGGCTGAATATTAGTGATACAGCACATTAGGATTTTAAGCATATTTCCATTCGTGCGAATATCGAAAATTCGCACCTACGCCCCCCATTTTGAGATGAACCGCCCACCCAAATGGTGTTCATAACCTGGAGGCTGGTATCTTACGCAAAGCCGGAGCTAATTTTGTGACTTTGGGAGAAAATTAGAAAATCTTGGTATGCCTGTCTACACATAGTGATGTTCTGCCACGGATGGCAGAACAAGGCAGCATCGAGTCATGGATGACTCGTTGTTGCCGGTCACGTCGCTCTGAGAAAACCTAAATCAGGCATACCTAGTCTTTTCTTATTTTCGTACAACGGAAGCAAAATTACTCCGGCTTTGCGCAAGATGCCACTCACAAACCTACGAAACACCATTTAGGTGGGCGACGCATGCCTCAACAAACCATCATTTATCGGGCTATGCATTTTATGATCTGAGCCATCGGAGGTCGTTGGAATGTTGTTAGAAGAATTTGATATGGATGAATATATTAAGATGGAACGCCGGGACAGCTATGAAGATGGATTATCTGAAAGCTTATCCCAAGGTCACATTAACGGCGAGTACTCACACCGTATACACACTGTCTATAACATGTTTCACAAAAACATTCCTGCAGAAACCTGTGCCAATTTACTCAACGAAGATATTTCCTTTGTTAATAAAATCTATCTCTTATGTCAGACGCACGCAGAATGGTCAGAAGATACTCTTAAAAAATCTTTAAACGAAAAATAATGCTGTTGAAAAAATAAGTCCCAAAAAAAGCATGCCGGAAAATCTATCCAAATAATATTTTCCAGCATGCTTTTCGCCATTGAAGTTACAATTATGGACAATGTAATAATTGCAGTTATACTCACAGTTCCAATTCAATCCTGCGATTCGTGTGTTCATAACGCTGCAGCACAACCCCCGCTGCTTTCAGCATCTTCTTTGATGCCACAACCGACGGTGTTGTCTCATATTTGTCGCTGTCATACACGATCCTGCGGATTCCTGACTGGATGATTGCTTTCGCACATTCATTGCATGGAAACAGTGTAACGTAGATCGTCGCGCCCTCTAAACTTCCGCCCCGGTAATTTAAAATTGCATTCAGCTCACTGTGTGTAGTGTAGAAATATTTATTCTCTAAAGGCTCGCCCTCTCGCTCCCACGGGAAATCATCATCCGAGCAGCCGGTCGGAAACCCATTATACCCCATTGAGAGTATCTTGTGATCTTCGCTGACAATGCAGGCTCCCACCTGTGTATTCGGATCTTTTGAACGCATTCCCGAAAGCAGTGCAACTCCCATAAAATATTCATCCCAGCTGATATAATCTTTCCTTTTGCCGCTCATGTTGATCTCCATTCTGCAGACGTTTTCCTGCATCAGAGAAACCGCAGATTAATTTGATTCTGCGATAAAACTGCTTTGTGACGTCTGCGGCACAAACAGCCATATAAAAATATGCTGTCAATTATTTTCATACTATTTGGTTCCAAAAATACGGTCTCCGGCATCTCCAAGTCCTGGAACAATATAACCATGCTCATTTAAATGGTCATCTAAAGCTCCAATGTATACATCTACATCCGGATGATCTTCCTGCATTTTCTTCACGCCTTCCGGTGCTGCGATAATACACATCAGGCGAATATTTTTAACACCTTTATCCTTTAGCATCTGGATTGCTGCCGATGATGAACCACCGGTTGCCAGCATCGGATCTACCACAAATACCTCTCTGTTTGCGCAGTCTGCCGGAAGTTTGCAGTAATATTCTACCGGCTCTAATGTTTCCGGATCACGGTAAAGTCCGATATGTCCTACTTTTGCTGCCGGGATCATTGCCAGCATACCGTCCACCATGCCAAGACCGGCACGTAAAATCGGTACAACAGCAAGCTTTTTGCCCTTTAACTCTTTCACAGTCGTTTTGCAGATCGGTGTATCGATCTCCACATCTGCAAGTTTCAAGTCTCTGGTTGCCTCATAGCACATCAGCATTGCAATCTCGCTGACTAAGGTACGGAAATCTTTTGATCCGGTTTCCTCTCTGCGGATGATACCGATTTTGTGCTGGATCAACGGATGATCCATTACTACGATTTTTCCCATTTTAATTTTCCTCGCTTCCTTCGTTACTTTCTTCATTTAAAAGAGTGACCAGCTTTTTGATGGTCTTTCTCATTGTTTCATAGCATAGCCCATATGCCTGCAGACTGCCGCCATACGGATCTAAAATCTCCAGTTCATCTCCGACAAGTTCCGTGAGAACATATACATTCTCCGGGTTGGCTCTCTCGTATTTTTCCAGAACCTTTTCTAACTGGGCGTGTTCCATAACAAGAACTAATGTGTCCTCTGTAAAATCTTCTTCCGTCAGCTGTGCCGACATATAGCCATCCAGATTGATCCCATTGCTGATCATGACTGCTTCCGCTTTCTGATTGAGCGGCTCCGGAAATAAAACGACCATTCCTCTCGCACCGATTTCAACCGGATGTTTTAATACATACTCCCCAAGTATGCCCGCTGCCATCGGAGCACGGCAAGTTCCATTCTCCGCGACAAACAGGATTCGATTATATTGTTTCATGCGTTATCCTTCCTTCTCCCATCAAACCTGAATCACCTGATGTCCTGCTGCTTTCATTAACCGGTTCATGATTGCCTGACCGATTCTCGGTGTTGAAAAACTTTCTGAATAAATCGCATCTACATTCCAATCATCAAATTCACGCAATATTTTATATAAATGTCTGGCAATGGCATCCTCATCGCTCCTCGCTCCGATCGTCACCACATAATCTGCCTGATACAAAGATTCTGTCTCATCCGTTGCAACAACACCGACCTTTAGTCCTGCTGCCTGTTTTTCCCTGACTAATGCATTGATCTTTGCAACAACAGCCTCCTGTTCTCCCTCAACCAGCACCAGATCTGCCTTTGGCGCATAGTGTTTATACTTCATTCCAGGCGCTTTCGGCTTCTTTGTGGAATCCGCAGCAATGATTCCCGGATCAATGCGCACTTCTTCCCCGAGTACTTCCTCTAACATCTCTTTTGTAATATAACCCGGGCGCAGAATCATAGGTATCTTTTCCGTCAGATCAATGATTGTAGACTCAATACCGATTCCAACCGGCCCCCCATCCAGTATCATCGGTATCTTACCATCAAGATCTAATGCCACATGTGCCGCTTCTGTCGGGCTCGGCTTTCCGGAAGTATTGGCACTCGGTGCCGCGATCATACAACCGCTCTCATCGATCAGTGCAAGCGCAACAGGATGATTTGGCATGCGGATTGCCACCGTATCCATTCCACCGGTGGTCTCATACGGAACCTTTTCATTCTTCCACACAATCATGGTAAGCGGTCCCGGCCAGAACACGTCTGCCAGTTTCTTTGCCTGCGGCGGAACCTCTTTTGCAATGGATAAAAGTTCTTCAAATCTGCATATATGAACAATCAACGGATTGTCCGAAGGACGTCCCTTTGCCGCATAGATCCGTTTTGACGCCTCCGGATCAAGTGCATTTGCGCCAAGTCCATAAACCGTTTCCGTCGGAAATGCTACCAGCCCGCCGGATCTTATGATCTCTGCCGCCTCCTGCATATCCTCCTTATTCGGATCGTCTGCGTCTATTTTTATTAATTTTGTCTGCATATATCACTACTTCTTTTCTAATATAATTCTTATTTTTATTTTTCCCAAACATTTGTATTATCGCACATTTTATCCAAATAGGCAACAGAGTGTGCATAATTCGCGGATTTGTACCTTGATTTTCCAGCAAAATTACCATAGAACCCGAACTGTAACTTGCTATGTTTCCGTAAATGTGGCATAATTATTACTGTTCATCTGCAAACAGTTATGTTTGGAAAGGGGGTTTTCATGAAAATTACAAAATCTGATTTTGGTACAACAAACGCAGGAGAAAATATTAATATATACCATCTTGAAAATGAGGCAGGTGCCTATGTAGAGGTTCTGAATTTCGGTTGCCGTCTTGTAAAGATCGTCGTTCCGGACCGTAACGGAAAACCAACAGATGTCTGCCTAGGTATGGACACAATGTCTGCCTATGAAAATGATGACGCAAGTCTTGGTGCCGTAGTCGGACGTGTTGCAAACCGCATCAAAGACGGTCATTTTACTTTAAATGGGAAAGAATACCAGCTTGCCGTAAACTGTGGAACCAATCATCTTCATGGAGGTCTGATTGGTTATGCCTCCAAACCATGGGATGCAAAAGTAAAGGATGACAAACTGATCCTGACTATGAATTCTGCCGACGGTGAGGAAGGTTATCCGGGCAATCTGACCCTGACAGTTACCTATGGCTGGTCTGAAGACAATGAACTTTCGATCGTATACGAAGCATCTGCTGATAAGGATACTTTGTTTAATGTCACAAACCACGGTTATTTCAATTTAAACGGTGAGGGAAGCGGTGATATCCTTTCTCACGAACTTTATATTGATGCAGATTCCATCACAGAGCTTGATGATTCACAGGCACCTACCGGAAAACTGATCCCGGTAGACAATACGCCATTTGATTTCAGAGTGATGCACACGATTGGGAAAGCCTATTACTCCGAATATGAACAGCTTCATAAGTTTGGCACTTACGATCATAACTTTGTGATCAACGGAACCGGTCTTCGTGAAGCAGCCGTATTACAGTCCAAAGACAGCGGCATCCGTATGACCTGTTTTACAGATCAGCCTGGCATGCAGCTTTATGTCGCTAATCAGCCGCTCAAGCAGCCTGGTAAAAATGGAAAAGTTTACGACAGCCGCACCAGCGTATGCTTAGAGACGCAGCATTTCCCAGATGCGATCAATCATGAGAATTTCCCGAGTATCGTACTTCATCCGGACGAGCCGTTCCATTCTAAGACACTGTATCATTTTTCTACGTTTTAGTGTGGCAGATCCGCAGAGTCCAATTATTTTGTGCTGATTTTTGTACATGGTTTTTTCGGGTTTTGACTTGTAATACCATCTTTTTTGTATTAGAATAATCTAAAGCTACTGAAGCGGTAGCGAGTCTATGATTTTATTTTTAAGGAGGGAATACAAATGGCATTCGTAATTTCTGATTCTTGCGTAAGCTGTGGTACATGCGAACCAGAGTGCCCAGTAGGAGCTATCTCTCAGGGAGACAGCCAGTTCGTAATCGACGCAGGCGCTTGTGTAAGCTGTGGTACATGTGCAGGGGTTTGCCCAACAGGAGCTATCAGCGAGGAATAATACTTAAAGAGTTTTTTGCGAGTAAAACTCTTGCGGCTTAGATGCGATGCATCCGGCCGCCAAAAAAGGAGCTGTGAATTTTCACAGCTCCTTTTTTGGCAGCGAATGCAGAATTTTCCTAAATAAGTCCGCTTAAATCAATTTCATAAATCATTTTTTCCGGTTCCCTTTCCTGTTGATAAAACAGGATCATATACCATGGTAAATACAGGATTTCCCCTTCTTCCACCACATTTGATTTTGAAAATACAATATTTTTTTCAAACTTCCATTGTTCTACTTTCATTGCATGATCCATTGCCAGATGCTTTTTGAAGTCATTTCCTGACTTGATCTCTACAAGTTCTGTGTGAAGTCCTTTTTGTAATACAAAATCTAATTCTCCAATTTTCTTAGAATCATAATAGTGAAGTTCAAAACCGTTCGATTTCAGGTTTTGCGCAAATGCATTTTCCAGAATACTTCCCATATTGACGTCAACATTCCCCATCAGAAGATCAAACTGGATATTTTCCATACAGGAAGCACAAAGCAGTCCAACATCATTCATATAAAGTTTGAACAGGTTTCGTTTTTCACTTAACTGCAGCGGTGCCTGTGGTTCTGTCACGTTATAACATGGCAATGCAACGCCCGCATCCGCTAACCAGTTAAAGCTGTCCTCATACCTGATATGCCTTGCGGAAGCATTAATACTGTTTAATTTAAATCTCCGGTTCTTCTCATTTAACTGCGCAGGAATGCTGTCAAATATTGCCTTGATCTTTATTTTTTCATTTTCCGTAGCATATTTTGCAATATCCAGGCGGTAAAGATCTAAAATACTTCTCTGATTCAGCACCACTTTTGCAATATCATGCGTATCAACATAAATCTGTACGGTTTCGGGCATTCCCCCAACTACAAGATAACTGTAAAAAAGTTTGCAAAGTGTCTCATGTACTGTCTCAGATACTTTTTCCTTTTTGTCATAACACGATTTCAAATACTGCAGTGTATGATTCTGTATGCCATTCGCCCACAAATATTCCTCAAAATCCAGCGGATACATTGGTAAAATCTGTTCAAAGCCAACCGGATAAGATGTGACATCCTTGTACCGCACACCAAGCAGCGAGCCAGATTCTATATAATCAAATCTTCCGTCCTCCAATATTAGGATTTCCAACTCTCTGCTCTTATATTAACATTTTTTCTTTGTTTTTCAATGTATATTGTAACATTTTTCAGTACATTTTTCTTTAATTTTTATATGATATCTGTAACATTTTTTAGTACATTTTTCTTTTATTTTCAGATAGTATCTGTAACATTTTCCAGAAAATGATCCACATCTTTGCTGCTGTCAAGAAAATCAAACGGTTACATAAACTATGCTGCACAAATTATATGATGCGCAAACGGTGCAAATCAGTTATAATAGTCATGAATAATAAAAATTTAAAAATGGAGTGTTATTGATTCGATGTGTCAATTAGACCCGGCAATAAAAAAAGATATTATAGCCTGCTGTAAAAAATATAATGCAAATAAAGTCATTCTATTTGGCTCCCGTGCCAGAGGAGATAACGGACCTTACAGTGATATCGACCTTGCAATTAAAGGAGCTGATAACTTTGACCGTTTATTTGCCGAATTAAAATACAATGAATTTACGCTGCTTGACATGGATATTATTGATCTGGACGGCAGGGTAAGTGAACCTTTGATGAAAGATATTTTAAATGACGGACATATTTTATATGAGAGGACAGGAAAATGAACCGAAAAATTGATTCTTATGGCTGCCCTTACGCGTGGATTGATCGAAGATGAAAATGCATGGCTTCGCATGTTACGGCTCCGGAATGACGAATCACATCATTATAATCAGGACTGTGCCATTGAACTGTGCCGCATGATTCCAGAGCTTCTTCCTTACTTCGATGATCTGAAAGAGAAAATAATTATTTTCGGATATGGCGAATGATAAAAAACGCTATTGCACCAGTTATCATACTATAATGCAATAGCGTTTTTTTATGCTTTTTCTTTTTTATTTCTGCCCCATCTTTTTTTGGGTTCTTTCTTTTTCAGATTCCCGCGGATCGCCGCATCCAGTTTCCGGAAACGTTCCTCATCCGCCTCGTCCTGTTCTCTCATAAGATAATTCATTTCCTTGATGACCTGTTCCCCCACATCTTCGCTGATGCAACGGCTCAATTCCTGATTATTTGCAGCAATCGCTGTTCCGACGATCTGCGTCATCAATTCTGTAAACTGTGCCATTTTATCGGTGTTATCAAGTACACTCTGATTCTCATGCTGCGCAGATACTGGCATATTTCTGCCTGAATCTGTGTATGGATTCAAATCTGCATGCTGATCCTGTTTTGCAGCATATCCATCCTGAATGCGCGTAACCTGACCAGACTGATGCTCCGCCTTGACAGCTTTTTCATCCTGCGTATATGCAACCTGGTGCAGATCCTGTTTTATTCCCGGATGTGCAGTGCCAACCTCTGCCTGCGCATCGGGGGACATATTATGTACGATCATACGGATCGCTTTCAACTGATATCCCTGTTCTTTTAATTCCTTGATCCTCTGGAACTCCTGAATGTTTTCCTTTGTGTAATACCGGTGCCCAAGTTCATTTCGCGGAACATTAAGCTCCAGTTCATCCTCCCAGTAACGTAATACATGTGACTCTACATTTACAATATTTGCAGCGTCGGAAATCATGTAACGTACCTTTTCCATTCCGGTTCCTCTCCTTCCTTTTATCTGCTAACCTATATTATAAGCATTCGAAAGGATGTCTACAACGAAAATCGCTCGTCTTATTCCGACAGGATGTGCGAAACATTTGCTGTTGGCAGTAAAAGGTGTGTCAAAATGTAGCGACTGGTAAATTGCACAAAGCGTAAAATTCTTTTGTGACTTTGGTAGAAAATTAGAAAAACTTAGTATGCCTGTTCTAAGCTCAGTGTTTTGCTGCCACGGATGGCAGCAAAAGTCTTAACGCGCCACGGATGGTGCGTTTAAGACGTACACGTCACTCTGTGAACACACCTCGCAGGCATACTTAGCTTTTCTTATTTTCGGACATTGGAACAAAACGGATATACGCCTTGTGCAATTTTCCACTCAAAAAATTTAGCTACACCTTTTACTGACAACCGCAAAATGCTCAGGTTAACCTGAGCATTTCATTATTTCTCCATATTGGCAAACTTCGTATACTGCGGCAGCCATACCAGATTGACGGTACCGATCGGACCGTTTCTCTGTTTGGCAATAATGATCTCTGAGATTCCTTTCATCTCAGAGTCATGGTTATAGTAATCGTCACGATAGATAAACATAACGACGTCGGCATCCTGCTCGATCGCACCGGACTCACGCAGGTCGGAAAGCATCGGACGGTGATCCGGACGCTGTTCTACGGCTCGTGATAGCTGGGACAATGCAATCACCGGCACAGAAAGCTCCCTTGCAAGTGCCTTTAAGGAACGGGAGATATCTGAGATCTCCTGCTGACGGGAATCAGATCCCCTGCCGGAACCGGACATCAACTGTAAATAGTCAATGATGATCAATTTTAAGTCGTGCTCTAATTTGTATTTCCGGCATTTGCTTCGCATTTCTGCAATGGAAATACCCGGCGTATCATCAATGATAAGCTCTGAGTTGCCAATTGTTCCGGCTCCCTCAATGAGCTTCTCCCAGTCAGAGTCTGAAAGATTACCAGTTCTGAGTGCCTGTGCATCTACCCTTGACTCCAACGAAAACAAACGGTTTACAAGCTGTTCCTTTGACATCTCAAGCGAGAAGATCGCCGTACACATATGTTCGTGAAACGCTACATACTGCGCAATGTTAAGAACAAACGCCGTTTTACCCATGGACGGACGCGCTGCGATCAGGATCAGATCGGACGGCTGTAAACCTGCGGTCCGGTAGTCAAGGTCAATAAAACCTGTCGGGATTCCCGTAACGGTGCCGGATGTTTTTGCTGCGTTCTCAATCTTTTCGAGTGCGTTCATAACAACCTGGCGGATCGGTACATAGTCCCCGCCACCACCGCGGGTGGAAAGCAGATCAAATACCTTTTTCTCGGTAATATCCATGACCGTCTCTACACTCTCTTTTCCCATGTAGCACTCATTTTCGATCTCTTCATTTAATTTGATGAGTTTACGCCGCATGGAGTTATCTTTTACGATCTGGGCATAATATTTTACATTTGCCGATGTTGGAACTGCATTTAAAAGATCCCTCACAAACTCTAAACTTGCAATCTCTGCCGGTACATCTTTTTCTTTTAATTTATTCTGCAAAGTGACCAGATCGACCGGAAGTCCTTTGCTGTATAATTCGACCATGGTATCAAACAGGATTCCATACTGTTTGTAATAAAAATCCTCACTGATGAGCATTTCCATTGCAGTGAGGATCGCATCTTTATCCATGATCATAGAGCCGATGACCGACTGTTCCGCCTCGCGGCTGTTCGGCATCGTGCGGTTGATCAGTGTTTCTTCCATTCCTATCCCTCTACTACATGTACATTAAATTTACCTACTACCTTCGGGTGAAGCTTGATTGCAACTTCTGTCACGCCAAAGGTACGGATCGGCTCCGGTAACTGCATTTTCTTTTTGTCAAGTTCCATGCCAAGCTGTGCTTTGGCTGCAACAGCGATCTCTTTGGTGGAAACGGAACCGAATGTACGTCCGCCTTCGCCTGCTTTCATTTTTACAGTAACTTTTTTATCTTTTAATTCCTCCGCAAGTGCCAGTGCAGCTTCATACTGCTCCTGTGCCACTTTGTCTGCGTGCTGGTTCTGCAGTTTTAAATCATTAAGGTTTTTTGGTGTTGCCTCCACACCTAACTTTTTCGGGAAAATCGCATTGCGTGCATAACCATCGCTTACATTTACGATCTCACCTTTTTTCCCTAATGCTTTTACATCTTCTAATAAGATAACTTTCATTTAAAACCCTTCTTTCTTGATTATTCTGATATATCGCCCTCTTTTAACATCTCATCGATCGTATCCTGAATGATATGTTTTGCCTGCTGCAGTGAGCAGTTGGTGAGCTGGGCTCCGGCAACGTTTAGGTGTCCGCCGCCTCCAAGGCGCTCCATGATAAGCTGTACATTGATCTCATCAATCGAACGGGAACTTACGTATATTTTTCCCTGATATTCTGTGAGCACAAAAGAAGCCTTGATTCCTACGATATTTAAAAGCTCATTTGCAGCCTGTGCACAGACGATTGTCGGGCTTTCCACCTGATCCGCCGGACAGATGGAAATCGCAAACGAACCACGATAAACCTCCGCATGGCGGACTGCCTCCGCCCGCGCCTTGTAAGCTGCCATATCGTTACGCAGCATCTTACGCACTCTCGTTACTTCCGCACCCGCACGTCTTAAATAAGCTGCCGCTTCAAAAGTACGTACACCTGTCTTTGTCATAAAGTTGTTGGTATCGATCAGGATACCGGCATAAATACAGTCTGCTTCACATGGGGCAAGACGGATATTTTCGGAAAAATACTGCAGTACCTCGGCGATCATCTCGCAGGCACTCGAAGCATACGGCTCCACATAGGAAAGTACCGGATTCTCGATCACCTCGTTCGTCTGTCTGTGATGGTCAAATACACAGACAGTCTGTGTGCGCTTTAACAGCTCCGGACATTCGGTGTAACTTGGACGGTTTACATCCACAACAACCACCAGTGTATTTTCATTGGTAAGCATAAGTGCTTCTTCATTTTTGATAAAAAGATCTGCCGGGTATCCTTTTTCCACGGTAAAACACTCTACCAGCGGCCGCAGGGATGATGTAATCTCGTTTAACACGATCTGTGCCTTCTTGCCAAGTACTTTTGCGGCACAGTAAATACCGATCGCTGCACCAAGGGAATCGACATCACTGATGCTGTGTCCCATAATGATCACATGCTCCCTGCTCTCGATGATCTCACGGAGTGCATGTGCTTTTACCCTTGCCTTGACCCTGGTGTTGCGCTCTACCTGCTGTGTTTTGCCACCATAATATGTGACTTCCTCGCCGTCACGCACAACGACCTGGTCACCGCCACGTCCTAATGCAAGATCAATGGACATACGGGCATACTCATAATTCTGTGTATAGCTGGCACCGTTGGCACCAATACCGATGCTTAGTGTCACAGCCATTTCATTACCGACTTTGACTGTCTTTACATCCTCGATCAGACTAAAACGGTCTTCGCGGAGTTTTGCAAGATACTGATACTTAAATACGACAAAATATTTATCTTTTTCAATTTTGCGGACTAATGCATCAAGCTCTGTAAAATATTTATTGACTTTCCGGTCGATCAGGGCAACGAGAAGAGATCTTTTGACATCTTCAATACTGTCAAGTGCCTCGTCATAGTTATCGATATATACAAGACCAGCAACCATTTTCTGTTCCTGGTTCTCTCTCATGTACTGATTCTTTTCTGTCTCATCAAAGAGATATACCGCCGTCAGATATTCGTTACTCTCATCAAGTGTAACAAGACTGTCCACGCTGTTTAACTCTTCAAAGTAGATTCTTTTTAAGGCAACACGAAAATCCTGTTCTTTCAGCGTGAGGTTTATGGATTTCTCTCCATCACTCTTCTGCAGAAGTTCCTTTGTCAGTGCCGGAAAAATCGTCGTGATCGATTTGTGATATTTTTTATCCTTACCGGTCAGTTCTGTAAACTGCTCATTGACCCATAATATCTTTGCATTATAATCGACGAGTGCATACGGTATTTCAAACTCATTTAAGAGCTGCTTTTGTACTGTTCCGTACTGCGTTGCGAAGTTGATCAGTTCATTAACCAACACCGGCTTATTCCTGACATACACGATCATGGAAACAACAAAATAGATTGCCGTAAATATCGAAAACATAATACCTGACAATATATCTTCCGTATAGATGACAACATTCATACATACCAGAAGAATCGTCATGAACATCGGCCAGTAGAGAGATTTACGAAGTCTCCCTCTGAGCTTTACTTTATTACTTTTCATAGTCTTCTCCTAAATAAAAAGAAACCTACGGCAGGAAATGTGCTCATCACTGCTTACTTTTCCATCCGTCTTGGAATAGTCTTTGCTAACAATTATAGCATTTTGCCCCCTTAAGATAAAGTACTTTTTAAAAAAGGAACCGACGCAGTCACCTCATCTGCCCGATTCCCTTTTCTTTCCATTTGCAGTCTGATCCTGCTGTATTCAGTTCTGGCTCTCCGTATCACGTGGTGCGATCGTCAGATAATTGTCAGTATCCATATCATTGATCAGATTATCCGATAAAATCCTGTCACCGGAAACTTTTGGTTCTTCCCGCACAAAACTTTCCTCGTCGAGCTGATACCCTGTTCCTTCCGTATAAACTGCACTGATAAATCCGGATTCCTGACCACCGCCATAGATTGGAAAAATAATCGTATGCCAGCCATTTTCCAGCTCATCACTGATCATTACCGGCGTATGGATCTGTAGAAATGTTCCAAGCACCTCAAACTGACCGTTTTCTTCCGGTCTTAAAACAAGTGCCGCATCCCCACGTGTATCTGATGTCGTATCACCGATCGTAACCGCAACGATCTCATCCGTTCCATCTTCATCAAGATCCGTATAATTATAGTAATACCGTGTCTCTTTGCACTCTTCCTCCGGGATCTGATAATATTCCTCTAAAAATGCTGCAAGCTCCGGATATTCCTCATCTTCAGAAAATTCTTCCAGCACATTATAATTCTGTTCATCCTGTTCTGCCGAGAAAAAATGTTCTTCTAACGTCTGTTCTGTCTGCTCCGTCTGATTATTTTCCTGTGCAGTTATATCTGCAGTATTTTTCTCTCCACAGCCCGCTGTGCCTGCTAACACTACCAGGAAAAATACCATTCCTAATGTCCGTTTCATGCTCCCTCCACCTGTCTGTACTGCTCACCGCTTCGGTTTACCATATATATTATATGATTCTGTGCATAATTCCAAGACATTCTTAGCAAGTTTAAGAAATACTTTCGAAATAGTTTTGAATCTCTTCTAGGGACGGCATCACGCGCAGTGCACCTTTTCTTGTTGTGATGATCGATGCCGCTGCGTTTGCAAATGTAAGCATATCTTTTAACTGTTGTTCAGTAAGTTCCATTAATCCATACTGTAATATGTAATGCAGGCAGCATGCACCGAAAGTGTCTCCTGCACCGGTTGTTTCGATCGTGTTTTTCTGTAAAAATGCAGGTACTTCCACAATCATATTTTTATAATAGGCTCTGCTTCCGTCCCGTCCCATAGATAACAGGATCAGCGGGATCTGATATGTCTGCTGCAGCATACGGATACCTTCCGTATAATCCTCTTTTCCGGAAAACCACTGGATCTCATTGTCTGATATTTTTAAAATATCACAAACGGACAGTCCATAAGCAGTCTGCTCTTTTGCTTCCTCCATGTCCTTCCAGAGCGGTTCCCTGATATTCGGATCAAAGGAAATGAGTGCACCATTTTCTTTTGCAACAGCAATCGCATGTTTTGTCGCACTTCTGACCGGCTCATTCGTCATGGACAATGTACCAAAATGAAAGATTTTTCCGGCTGCAATAATATCATCCCGGACTTCCTCTTCCCGAAGCATCATATCTGCGCCCGGATTCCGGTAAAAAGAAAAGTCTCTGTCACCGTCCGGTTTTGTCTCAACAAATGCAAGGGTGGTGCGTACATCTTCATCCGTCAGAAGTCCTTCCACATTAATCCCGGCTGATTCCACGGTGGAACGGAGCTGTCTGCCGAAGATGTCATTTCCGACTTTTCCTAAAAATGCAGTCTGATGCCCTAATCTGTTCAACATGGAAAGCACGTTGCAGGGTGCTCCGCCCGGATTTGCTTCGTAAACCGGGTTGCCCTGACCACTGGTGCCGTTTTCTGTAAAATCAATTAATAATTCGCCGAGGGCGACTACATCATATTGTTTATTCATTGTGTGCTCCTTTCTTCTGCGTATGCCGGGGATGAAGTTCTGGTGGAGGTTGTTGGGACGTTACTCAATTTTCCTGCATTTCTTTTATATACATCTGCCATGCACGGTACTCGTTGTCCATGCGTGGGATTGGCACGCCTGCATGTACAAGCTGTGCTCCTGTGAAGTAATCCGGTTCAACTGCGTTCGGTGTTTCATTGATGTGCTGTCCGTTTGTACCATCTGTCTTTGTTCCGACAACCTCAACCCGGTATTTTGTATCTTCTTTTAGTCCGCGCAGTTTTACATACTCTGTTGCCGGATTGCACTGGGTATCTAAGGTCACAACTGTGACCAGTGCTTCGCTTCCATCCGTTCTGCAGTATTCCCACGCTGCATATTCGCGTTTTTTCCAGACATCCGTCAGCCTGTAATATCTGCCCTGTCTTATCAGCATCTCAAAACGGTGATAATTTTCTATCTGTTTTCTTACCTGCTCTTTTTCTTCTTCCGTCAGCAGGTTTAAATCCAGCTCATAACCAAAACTGCCCGCCATGGCAACTGCTGCCCGTGCTGCAAGTTCTGTTGTTCTTCCGGTCTGATGGTTCGGCACTGCCGATACATGGGAACCGACCGTACAGGACGGATAGGCAAATGAGGTTCCATACTGTATTTTGATACGCTCGATCGCATCCGTATTGTCACTGCACCAGATCTGTGGCGTGTAATATAACATTCCTGCATCAAATCTTCCGCCGCCACCGCTGCAGCCCTCGATCAGAATGTTCGGATAACGTTTATGCAGGCGCTCTAAGAAATCATATACACCGAGTACATAGCGGTGTAAAATCGCTCCCTGATTCTGCTCTCCTGCCGTTTTTGACCAGATATCCGTCAGATGGCGGTTCATATCCATCTTGACATAATCCGCTTTTGTTTCATCGAGCACTTTCGCAATCTGTGCAAAAATGCCATCCACAACTTCTTTTCTGGAATAATCCAGTACTAACTGATAGCGTGCACGCACCGGCTTTCTTCCCGGAATCGTAAATGCCCAGTCCGGATGTTTACGGTAGAGGTCACTGTCCTCATTGATCATTTCCGGCTCGATCCAGATTCCAAATTTCATGCCAAGTGCCCGGATTTTTTCTGCCACTTTGGAAAGAGGCATACCAAGTTTTTTCTCATTGACCGTCCAGTCACCAAGTCCTGCCAGATCATCATCACGCTTCCCAAACCATCCATCATCAAGCACGAGCAGCTCCACTCCAAGCTCTGCCGCCTGTTTTGCGATCCCTATGATCTTTTCCCCGGTAAAATCGAAATAGGTTGCCTCCCAGTTATTGATAAGTACCGGCCTTTTCGTATCACGGTATGCACTGCGGCAGATATGGCTTCGGATCAGACGGTGCAGATTCCAGGAAAGCGCAGAAAAACCATCTGCAGAATAGCTTAACACTGCCTCCGGTGTATCAAATGTCTCTCCCGGCTCTAATCTCCAGGAAAACATTTCATCGGATAAGCCCATCACAAGCCTTGTCTGCTCATACTGGTCTTTTTCTGCCTCTGCTTTGAAATTGCCGCTGTATAAAAGCATACAGCCATAACATTCGCCGGCATCCTCCCCTGTCTGTTTTCCAGCCAGCATCACAAATGGATTCTGCTGGTGGCTCGAAGCGCCACGCCTGCTGCCAAATACCTGATTGCCATGCTCCACGGACGTGCGTTCAAAAATCCGCTCCATCCCGTGTCTGCCATGAAAATGAATGACATCAAATTCTCCATTCATAAAATCAAGCACAGCACTTGCAGATTTTTCAATATGGACGGTCTTATCGCCATGATTGGTAATCTGAACCGCCCTGGTAATAATATCAAGTTCTGCAAATACACCGTAAAGCAGTGTTACCTGCACGCCGCTTACGGCATCCTCTAAATATACCTTTAACGTTTCACTCTCTGTCCCGGTCTCATCATAAACTGCCGGAAGTCCCGGAATCTGGTATTTTCCTTTACATACCTCACAGGATACGAACCGCAGATCAGCACAATAGCTTCCATCTGCATTTTTCAGCACAAATGCCGGGCTGCGGAAATCCCCGGTTCCAAAACACGGATATTCCTGCGGCAGTGCATCCATGGAATATGTCTTATCGCACTCTGCCTCATACGGATTGCCGGAAAACCCCCTGTCATAATAGGTCAGAAGATACCGCATATCACCGTCTAACCGCGGTCCGTAATAAAGATGGAGCAGTTGTCCATAAGCGCCGACAGCCATCTGATACGTCGTATTTTTTGTGTGCAAAGTAATTGTATGCGGTGTGAGCAGTTTCTGCTCCTGATCTATGATGATCGCCATAATTTTCCCCTTTCCGAACAAAATATATCATTAAGAAGTGCCACTTTTTATAATTGGTAAAATTCAATGGTAAAACTTATTTCCGGTAAAACACCTTTGCCTCATATGGTCTTAAATGAATCCCATGCTCTGTTTTTACAACGTCCTTATAATTGCTGATTAAAACATCCTCTTCACCGGTAAAACCGTCCTCTAAGGCAAAGTCCATCTCCTGCTCCCTGAAGTTGCAGACTACAAACAGCTTTTCTTCTCCAAGTGTCCTGGTGTATGCAAACACATCCGGATGTTCGATCACCTTACTCTCGTATACACCATACACAATGATCTCCATCTGATGACGCAGTTCGATCAGCCTTTTGTAATAGGAAAATACTGATTCCGGATCATTGATCTGTGCTGCCGCATTGATCTTTTTATAATTCTCGTTGACCGAAATCCACGGTGTACCTGTCGTAAATCCTGCATTATCGCTGTCATCCCAATGCATTGGGAATCTCGCATTGTCACGACCGATAGCATTGACAAATTTTAACATCGTTTCTTCATCTAAAATACCGCCGCCGACAAAATTGCGGTATGCATTTTTAATCTCAATATCACGGAACTCTGAAAAATCTTTACATTTGCGGTTTGTCATACCGAGTTCCTCACCCTGATAAATATAAGGTGTTCCTTTCATAAAATGCAGGCAGGTTGCAAGCATTTTTGCGGAAATCTCGCGGTATTCTTCACTGTCATTTCCAAATCTTGAGACGGCTCTCGGCTGATCGTGGTTATCCCAGTAAAGGCTGTTCCATGCCACACCTTCAAGTCCATCTTCCCATTTTTCAAATACTTTCTTTAACTCAACAAGATCAAAGCTGCCATCACTCCATTTGCCATACTGTGTCTGTCCGAGGTTGACATGCTCAAATGTAAAAATCATATCCAGCTCGCCCTGATCTGCCCCGGCATAGCGTTTCGCATCCTCCACGCCTGCACCGGCACCCTCGCCGACCGTCATCCAGTCAAACTTGGAGATTACTTTTTCATTCATCTCTTTTAAATATTCATGCACGCGCGGTCCATTATTGACATACGGGGAAGAATCTCCAAACCTTTCATTGCCATGCACGATGCCGTCCGGAAAACGCTGATCTTTTGAAATCATCGTAATGACATCCATGCGGAATCCGTCGATACCGCGTTCGCCCCACCAGGTCATCATGTCAAAAACTTCCTGTCTGAGTTTCGAATTCTCCCAGTTAAGATCCGGCTGTTTTTTGGAAAACATATGAAGATAATACATATCCGTCGTCTGATCGTATTCCCATGCCGAACCGCCAAAACAGGAACCCCAGTTATTCGGCTCTTTTCCATCCTTTGCTTCACGCCAGATATAATAGTCACGGTACGGATTGTCTCTGCTTTTTCTGCTCTCCACAAACCACTGATGCTCATCGGAGCTGTGATTGACTACAAGATCCATGACGATCTTAATGCCAAGTTTATGCGCTTCTGCAAGCATCTCATCAAAATCTTCTAACGTACCAAATTCTGTCATGATATCCCTGTAATCACTGATATCATAGCCGTTGTCATCATTCGGGGACTGATAGACCGGTGATAACCAGATCACATCTATTCCTAATAATTTTAAATAAGACAGCCGGCTTTTGATGCCGCGAAGATCGCCGATACCATCACCATTGCTGTCCATAAAACTGCGCGGATAGATCTGGTAGACTACCGCTTCTTTCCACCATTTTTTTTGCTCCATAGGAATCCTCCATTCTTGCGCCGGATTTGCGCATACACTATTTACCTTCCTGCAATATATCTGGCTCATATACATATTGAATCAAGTCGTCTCCCTTACCACAAGTGATACCGGCAGAGTAGTACGGTTCGGCACAAGTTCCCCGTTACCGGAACGGACGAGCAGTTCTACCGCCATTTTTGCCATCTCTTTGATCGGCTGATGGATCGTCGTGATCGGCGGCGTTGTTAATGATGCAATATTGACATCATCGAAACCCACGATCTTCATCTGCGACGGCACATCAATGTTCAACTTATGACACACCTGAAGAAGCTGTGCTGCGATCAGATCACTGCTGGCAAAAATTCCGTCTGTATCCGGGTTTTCCTTTAGCAGTTTTTCAAGTATCTGATGATATTCCAGATGGTTATACTCAAAAGCTGTGGTATCTGCGATCTGATAAGAAACATTCTGTTTTTCACAGACTGCCCGGAAACCAACTGCACGCTCATCTGCCGGCATGGCTGTCTCGTGGACACCGCTGATATGGATCAGATGCTTACAGCCACAGTCAATCAGATGCTGCGCTGCAAGACGTCCGCCCTGCTCATTATCGCACTCTACCTCTGCCGTTCCATTTTCAAGATAACGTTCTATCGTGATCAATGGCACATTTAATCCGGTAAACTTTTCCACACCGACCGTTCCACTGCAAAGGATCACTCCCGCTACACGGTTGCTGGTGCACATCTCCATGTATTCCCATTCCTTTTCGTTTTTTTCCTGAGAATTAAATAGAAGAATTTTGTGCCCATAATGATAAGCCTGACTCTCTAAATTACTGATCAGTTCCGCAAAATACGGATGTCTGATATGTGGTACGATCACACCAATCGTATTCGTCGTCTGCTTTGAGAGCGAGCGGGCTACCTCGTTCGGACGGTAATTAAGTTTTTTCATTGCCTCATATACTTTTTTTCTTGTCTCTTCGCTGATATATCCGCGATTATTCAGCACACGGGAAACAGTGCTCACCGTAAGTCCCGTTTCCTTCGCCACATCCTTTAAGGTTGCCATACTACTCCTCTTTCTTGCGTGTAAAAATGTATTTTCACACGACTTCTCATTTCTTCGTCAAATCTATCTTTTTATTATGAAACAAATATCTGTATCTTCTCTGCACTGCCCTTTTTCATGCAAAATTCTTCCACAATCCGGGGCAGTTCAAATATACCTATCATTGTATCACAATCCGCAGTCACTTCAAAGATTACGTCATCAAAAAGCAGTGAAAAATCACGGATTCCGGCTTCTGTCTTAAATGTCTCATCACCGGCTTTTAATTCCCCGGTTCCGGCATTGTATACAAATTCAAAATCCCGGTTCACCTGCACATGCAATATATCTTCTGACTCTGCGCGCGTGATCTGAATCTCTGTTGCAGTATCCGGTGTAAACTCCCACTGAAACATATCTTCCTGCTGCATATTTTTATCTGCGCTGTCATACACCAGCTTTTTCCTGTCCTCATATTCCCTGACCGGCTGCTGTTTTAATACTTTTTCACCGTTTTTATAAGTAACCGAAAACTCTCTCGGCAACCCCATCGCCCCGGTATAATTTCTTCCATGATTTGGAAGTCTGAGCCACGGAACAGAGATCACTCTGTCTTTTGTATTGCTGTAAGTCTGCGCCGCGTAAGCCATCTTATTAATATAAGCCATATGGCGCACACCATCCGTCTGAAACTTGAAACCGTCGAACTCACCCCAGAAGTAAAAGCCGTCTGCGCTCCAGAACATCCAGCTTTCATCTTCGTTTTCATCCTTTAAGCACAGCAGATCCGGGCACTCCCAGGCATCTTTTAAAGTCAGCCTGTCTGTCTGCTCCCAGTTTAACAGATCCGTAGAACGGAAAATGCCAAAATCACTTTCCTCTAACCACAGCGTCATGATATAGGCACCGCTTTTTTCATGCCAGAACACCTTCGGATCACGGTTTTCCTTACATACCGCCTCAAGCACACCTTTGTCAATTTTATGGAGTGTCTCTCCTCCGTCGGTGCTATATGCAATGCGCTGGGTAAACTGTTTCCCTGCGCTCCATTTATTATTATTTCCGGCTGCCGTATAGAAAAATACCAGCGCATCTTCCGGCAGACCGAGCATCTTATGATCATTTATAATGCCGCTTCCGGAAAACATCGTTCCTGTCTCATCCGGAAAAAGCACCTCATCTTTCTGCTCCCAATGCAGCAGATCTTTGCTTACGGCATGTCCCCAGCTCATATTTTCCCACTGCACATCAAATGGGTTATGCTGGAAATATAAATGATAATTGCCATCTGCATATACAAGACCATTCGGATCGTTCATCCATCCGGTCTGCGGTGTAAAATGGATCGAAGGGCGGCGGGAAGCCTCACCCTGCGTATTGCAAAAAGATTGCTCCTCTGCTGCAGGTACATCCTCATTTCTGATTCCGTCAAAGAAAGCTTTCCCAAGATCCCCTCTTAGAATTAGTGTTTTATCGGTAAATTGCTTTACCGGAAAACGGGCGTAATAACTGACAGGGTATGTTTCATCCTCTGCCTCTCCCGCCGGGATCTGAAATTCAAACAGCTTTATTTCGCCATCCATCTCCTGACAGAATATTTCAAGCAAACGGTTGTTTTTTTTGCCGCCAAACGGCAGCTCGCCATACGTGGCACAGACCGGAATAAACAGCCACCCTTTTTTGATGTATATTTCCTTTTCCATGTCTTACAACCTCCTACTTATATTTTTCCTTTTTAACCAGCACTTGTAAGCACATAACATCTTTCACTGGTCAGCATGGGAAACTGTATACTTTTCCATCCACCTGTGTGGTCTGGTTTACACATTCTTTCACCCACTCCTCATCGGAAAGATCGACTGCATACTGGGAAGCAAGTGCAACAACATCTGTGGTGTCTAAGATCGCCATGGTCGGTGCTGTTCCTGAGTTATATGCGCTTGTCACTCTCGTATATGGAGATTCACCGGTTCCGCATGCCTGAACCTCAAGTTCGATTCCGGTCTCCTCTTTAAATGCCTCTGCCATATCTTCAAGTGCTGTCTGGATTTCACCTTTACTGTTTAACATCGTGATCTGTGTTCCTGCTAAATCTGCGGTGTCGATATTCCCTGTGCTCTCAGTTCCGGCTGCTGTACTCTCACTGGCATCGCTGCTGTCCGCTGCGTTGCTTCCTGCATTACTGCCTGTATTTGCGCTGCCGGAATTGCTGTTGCTGCCACAGCCTGCTAACATCCCCATTGTCATTGCTGTCCTTACTGTGCCCTTACTTTAACACTGCTTTCTCAGTATGTCAATCGGTTGACATACGATTTGTCAGTTATAATCAAATAATCACGTCTGTTTTTGTACATATTCACAACATATCTTTTGCATTTTAATCATTTATGGTCAGAAATGACTATTAAAGCCTTGTGTTTTATGTTAATCGGTTGACATTTTAAATTTTATCAATTCCGATTCCTGTTTATGGTACTGGAAAAACACACACCTATCATGCAAAGCAAAAAGAGGACTTCACAACTTAGTTGCAAAATCCTCTTTCCGGTGTGCCACACATTTTACTGTATGACGGGTATATTAAATTTATTTGGGAACTACTTACTGATCTTTACCTTCTTTGCACCGCTGAAACTTCCATAAACTTTTGCGCCTGTGGAATCTTTCTTATAAGCACGCACTTTGACATAATAAGTCTTGCCTTTTGCCAATTTTCCAAGTGTTTTTGATGTGCCTGATATTGTTACTTTCTTTACATTCTTTTTGAATTGCTTATCCGTAGAATAAACGATCTGATATCCGGCTGCACCTTCCACTTTCTGGACTGTAACTTTTGCTTTTCTTCCCAAAACAGCTTTCATTTTCTTAATTGCAGATTTCTTTACGGTCACTTTCTGCCATTTCGCATATAAAGTAAGATTCTTTTTGCTGCTCTTTGAGATTGTTTTAATTCTCTTTGTATACTTGCTGTCTGTATACCAGCCCTTAAAGACATATCCCTTTTTGGAAGCAGATTTTAAATTTACCTTTTCATTGTAATAATATTCCGGGTTTTTGCTGCTGTTTTTACCTTTTCCTAACTTATAGGTAATTTTATAACCTACTGTGATCTTACAGGACGCGCTTACTCTGCTTCCATCTTTTGCCGTTGCCGTGATCGTGGTCACACCATTTTTCAATGCTTTTACTTTTCCATGCTTATCAACAGTCGCAGCTTTTTTGTTGGAAGATGTCCACTTAACGTCTTTAATATCTGCATCAGATGGTGAAACAACAGCCTTTAATGTAAGCGTTGCACCTTTTTTCATTCCGGCTTTTGTTTTATTTAACGTGATTTTTTTAACTTTTACTTCTTTCTTCTCTGTTTCCGGTTTCTTTTCTGTATCTTTATCCGGAGCATTTTTAATTTCTCCGAGTTTTACAGTACCAAATACTTCCGGTTTAGACCATCCCATTCCTGTTTCATCGTTCCAGCTTAATGTACCAATTCTTTTGCCACTTGCATCAGCATCATTGATCTGAAATTCAAGTCCGATCTCATCTCCGGCTTTTGGTGTGATATCCGTCCATTTAAATGACGCTTCAACAACATATCCGTCAGAAGTTATTTTTGCCACAGACTTCATATTCTCTTCAAGGCACTTTTTGCCATTAAATGAGTGATCATTTACATAACTGATCCTGTACTGCTTGTCATCGTCTTCATAAGAATTGGATTTTCCATTATTTTCGTCGATAAATACTTCTAAGGAATCCTGCTCCCATGCATCACCGTTGGTATTATTAAGGACAGGATCTTTGATCTCGGCATATACATAAAGATTGTCTTTATCCCAGAGTAACTTCGCATTTGCAGAAACATTGGAGCCGAGATTGATCGTAATCGGAATGGTTCCGGCATTATCCCATGCCGCATCTTTATCCCCGTCTACGGTAACTGTACCATAGGCAGCTTCCTCTACCCCCGGTTTCATTGTTACTTTCGCATAATATTTACTGCTTGTGTCCTGTTTTCCTGTCAAATCATTAAATGCGGCTGTTTTATCCCCATTTGTGACCACAACATCCATTCCGATCACTTTTGCAACGGAAAGTCCTGCTAACGGTACCTTTACGGTTGCCTGATAACCATTTTCTACTTCTGCTGCCTCGCTTCTTTTTACTGTTACGGTCACTGGTGTGATGTCATCTTTTCCGGAATTTGCAGTATCCACATAAACAGTAACTGCATCATTATCATCTTTTACGGCATCCTCTACCGTAACCTGCACGGTAAGACCATCTTTATCCCACATCGGAATAAATGAAGCTGTGATATCATTCTGCATGATACTGTATGTCTTTCCTGTCACTGCATCACCTTTTTTCTCTGCAGCAACTACATCCTGAATTGACGGCTGGAGTCTGGATGCATCTACATACGCCCAGTACGCAGGTTTTGCTTTATAATTTCCATCAAAAAGCAATGGGCATTGCGCAGAGCCGTCTGCACCACCACCAACACCGGACTGTTCATGTAACCATGAATTTGGCTCGATGACACCCCATACGGTCAATCCGGAAACGTTCGAACCATCTGCTTTTAAGCCTTTGATCGCATCGAATAACTGTTTATGGCAATATGCAATTTTGGTATATTCGCTCTCTTTTGTTGCCATACCTGATGTATAAGATGCACTTGATTTAAAATCAAGCTCTGTAAGCTGTACTTTTCCTGCAGCCTTTGCATATTTTTCAGCCACTGTTTTAAACTGCGTGGCAGAAAAACTATCCACACTGTAATGTGCCTGCATGCCAAATGCATCCAGTCTGGTTCCATCGGCAGCCTTTACATCATTGATGAGTTTTACGATACCCTCACATTTTGTATTATCCGTCTCACCAAAATCGTTGTAATAAAGCTCTACATTTTTCGGTGCATACTGGTTTGCATATCTGAATGCATTGATGATAAATTCGTTGCTCTTATATACATGCCACCAGCTTGAATTATTTCCATGACGGATCTCATCGAGACTTTCTGCTGCACTCACGGTATCTGTACGGTAAGAGTTTCCAATGACAGCCTCATTTACAACATCCCAGCCATAAAATAATCCGTCATATTTTCCATTCGCAGCTTCCCCGAAGTAATGTTCAAAAACGCTTGAAATAAACCACTCAAGACGGCGGTTCATGGTCTCTTTGTCCACATAAGGTTTGGTTTTATCATAATTTTCATGGAAAAACCATTCCTGTGTCTGGGAATGCCATACAAGGACATGACCACGGATACGGATTTTGTTATCCGGATTTTCATTATTCCACTCACAGATTTTATTTATTAATTTATCTGCACGTGAAAAGTCCAAGCTGTCACCGGCTTCATTTACGACCGGGACTTCAAGATCCTGTCCTTTAAATTGGATTGTCTTTGTATTGACTTTATCCTCTAACTGATAGTTGAACAATGCATCCGGTTTTAATTCGTTTCCAGGTGTAACCGCATTAAAGTGTTTTTCCACCAGTTCCATCAGCGTATCATCATTGATCTCATCACCGGTCACTGCTGTGCCGGCAACTACATCATTGCCTAAAGCAGCTTTCACACTTTCCTTCCAGTCCGGGATGTCCTTCTCAATAGATGGCTTTTCTCTTTCAATCTTATTCATGGACACACCGGTCACATAGTAAGTCCCTTTTACGCAATCGCCCTGTCCATAGTTGGTTCCCTGTTCTATAATACGGATGACCACCTGATCTGCAGCTTTCGGTATTTTGAAAGTTCCCTCATATTTTGTCCATTCTCCAGCTTTTAATGTCTTTGTACAGTCTCCTGACAAAATACCTGCTGAATAACTTCCAAGATATGTTGCCTCACCACCGGAAACATAGAATGGTGCAAACTCCACATTTCTCTGCTCTTCCGGAGCATCTTTGTAATCATCGGACAATTTTGCCCAGAATGAGAATTTGTATGTTTCCCCTTTTTCAACCGCATCTGTGATATCCTGCGAAAAACAATCCCCAGGGGTGGCAGTTTCCTGATTACGTGTAAGTACACCGTATGTTTTAAGACCGGAATCTGCGATCTCTTCTTCCTCTGCTGCAACTGAAACAACCGATTCTCCGGCTGCACTGTTCCATGACTCCACCGCATCAGACGTTGCAAAATCACCGTTTTTTATAATATTATTCCCCAGTTTTGCATCGCCTGCTCCTGCTTTCAGTTCAAATGTCACACTGACAAGACTTACCGTTGCATTTTCCGGTTTATCTTCCGTTATCATGATTCCGACTGCATCAATAGCGCCATCCCCCGATGGATTTATCGTATATTCCGTCTGTCCGCTTAATCCGTACTGTGTATTAGCTGCTGTTGCATCATCTCCACCGTTGTATACTTTCAAACTGATCGGTACTTTCTGATCCGCCACCTGAAATGTAACAGCATTCACCTGTGACATTTCGATACTCTCCGGCAACGTCCATTTCACCTGATTATACTGTTTTGCAAAAGACAATTTCCACTGTCCATCTGCGAGTTCATAATCCGCGTCTCCCCATGCCACTTTCAGCTGATCTGCAGTAAAAACTTTTTTTACCCCTGAATTTTCGTTTTCATCTGCATAGACAACTGCATTTTCAAGATATGGTGTCAGCACCGGTCCTATCCCGGTAAAAACCATAGCACTGCATAAAGCTACGCATACCCCTGCTTTCCAATTTCGTTTCAAACCCCGTTCTCCTCCTTTTATATATTTTTGACAGTTACAAATTTATGTTAGCATGAGCAAATATTAAAAATAGGGGATTTTTTATAGAAAAAAACCGGACAAATAATAGAATACACTCTCTGCAGACATCCATTATCATGAGTTAAAAAAGTGGAGAATCCTGTAAAAAACAAAATTCTCCACTTTCTATCATGTTTTTACCACATGACATATATTATAAATTTACTTTTTGGGCTACTTACTGATCTTTATCTTCTTTGCACTGCTGAAACTTCCATAAATTTTTGCTCCTGTGGAATCTTTCTTATAAGCACGCACTTTGACATAATATGTCTTGCCTTTTGAAAGTTTGCTTACCATTGTCACCGATATTGTTGATCGCTGAAATAACACTTCTTACTTCATTTGCCTGTCCCTGTATGGAAAATGTATAATCCATACCATCTACTTTTGTATCATTATTACCTTTACGAACAGTATTTTCATGTCCATCGCCATCCTCTAAACTTGTTGCCCAGGATGTCTCTGCTACCATTACTTTTTTGTCATAAGTATCAGCAATATTCTTTAAAGTACTGGTAAGATTGTCAAGTGTTCCATGCCAGTATGGATAATAAGAAGATGCAAATACATCATAGCTTACATCATATGTATTCAGATTTTTTGCATAAGTTGCATAGTTTGCGCTTTTTTCCGGATTTGCAAAATGAACAGCAACTAAGATATTCTTCCCTTTTGCCTCTCCTGCTGCATGAACCGCATCTGCACCGGCATCAAAGATCCTGCACATGTTTTCCCATGTACTCTCACCACAGACACCGTTGTTTGTCTCATTTCCAACCTGAACCATTCCAACATCAACACCTGCATCTAACAGTTCTGTAATGCTCGCTGTTGTATAATCAGATACAGCTGTCACTTTCTGATCGATCGTATAATCTGCCCAGGCTTTCGGTGCCTTCTGTTTTCCCGGATCTGCCCAGAAATCAGAATAATGGAAATCAATTAACACCTTCATGCCTGCGTCGGTTGCCCATTTTCCGATTTTCTTTGCTTTTGCAAGATCGTTATTTCCACCACCGTATCCTTTTCCATTGCTGTCATATGGATCATTCCACACACGGATACGCACATAGTTGACACCTGCTTCTTTTAACTGGCTGAAGAACTCCTGATCACCTATCACGTTACCGTTCCAGTCTTTGAATGTCACTCCGCTGTCTATTAAGCTGACATAAGATGACACATCCACACCTTTGATAAAATCATCGCTCAGTCCATCTACTTTCTGTACAAAAATACCATCAGCTCCGGTATCAACGATGCCTGCATCAACCAGTGCATCTTTTGCAGCCTGCAGGACTGTTTTAGCTTCTGTTAATTCCTCTACGGTTTTGTTGTCTTTATCCCCATAAACTGCTTTTGCTGATGTAAGCGCTGTCTGTAATGCACTCCAGGTATCTGAAGTGTAATCTGACTCTGTCAGGGCTTCACAGGCTGTGATAAGGGTATTTAAAGCCTCTGCTGCTTCGGTTTTTTCCTCTCCATCAGACAGATTTTTTGTTAATGTAATGTCATCTACATCGAACCAGTATCCGGCACCTAATGTACCTGCAATTTTAATAATAATACTTCCGCTTTCATCTACTACTATATTTTCAACCTTAAACGTCGACCAGTTATTCCAGCCATTTTCCGTACTTAATACTGTACTCTCGTCTCCCGCATAAAACTTTAAATCTGCAGTTTTATCATTTGCTCCATCTATACTTAACATAGCGGTATAATTTCCTGCTGAAAGTCCCGTAATCTCCTGAGACATAACAAACTCGGCTTCGTTTTCCGACCAAATGTTGATATAACCCGTCGTATTATTTGTCATACCTGTGTCTGTACCTTTTTTTAAGTTTGGCGAATAATCGCCACCACCCAACAAAAATGTCCATCCAGATGCATCTGTCTCAAAATCTCCATTTGTTATCAGATTACTGCTGCTTGCAGTTTTTACATTCTCCGTACTTTCCTCTGTCTCTTCCACACTCACAGAAACTGTCTCTTCGCTTCCTGCTGCCCAGACATCCGTTGTCCCGGCACTTGTCACAATCAATGTCGCTGCCAGTGCCGCTGCCAGCATGCGCTTTACCATCCCACTTTTCATTATTTTTCCTCCCTCAACATCTTGCTTGCGCAACGCTGTTGTTCCTATGCTCTGAAAGAAATTTCATTTTCCCAGTTTTAACAACATTTCTCGTTTTTTTCTCTGCGCAACCGTTTGTTCATATTGCTATTATATATGCCACATATAACTTGCACAATAGACACAAATCATAGAATTTGCATGCACTTTTTGTGCACTTTGTCTTTATATTGCATTTTATTCATATTATTTTTGTGCTTTTATAAAATATTTTTCTATAAATCCACGCACAATTTTTGCGCAACAGCGTTCGGCTTTTTACTATACTTTTCCATTTTATCAGCAGGATTTTCTGTTTATTTACTTTATTCATAATTATTTTCAATAAATTCGTTGTTTTTCGTTTGCATAGGTATATAATGGAAGAAAAACGCAAAGGAGCATACGGTTATGAAAAACAAAAGAAAACAGATTTCCAATGAAATCTCAATCCGCATTCTGTCGGTCGTTATCACAATATTCGTCATTTTCTCTATTGTAGTTGCGATCATGATCGGGAACATCAGCTTGTCCTCACAAAAAGACGAACTGGAACTACAGTCAAAAGCTGCCTCATATCAGCTTGAAACCTTTTTTAAAAAGTACACAACTACCGCGGAACAGATGGCTCTCAATCCCGATATACGGGAAATCCTGACTGAAACTAAATCCGGCGATTCCATTAAAGAAGCCACCCTTTATCAGGATGTATTTAAAGAGCTGCAGAGTCATCAGGCAACAGACAGTGAAAACATTCTTGCTGCCTGGATCGGTGATATTGATGCTAATGTTCTGACCCAGTCAGACGGCTATACCAGTGACAGTTCTTTTGATATCACGCAAAGAGACTGGTATCAGGTAACACAAACCGGTAAAAGTATGCTCACCAACGCTTACACAGATGTCAGCACAGGCAAATTAATTTTAAGCGCCGCCGCACCCGTATACGATCCTTCCGGAAAAAATGTTGTCGGTGTTGCCGGATTGGATATTGCCTTAGACCATATCAACGAATTATTTTTCTCCTACACAGTAGGTGATAATGGTTTTGTAATTCTTTTAACATCTGACGGAACCATCATTTACCATCCAAATACAGATTATCAGTTAAAAACTCTTACTGAGATTGGTGTAAGTGATAATGTAGTCAATGCTCTTGGAGGTGGAAATACCGCAGTAAAATATACCATTGGAAATAAATCAAGATATGGATATATTGTAGACATTACAGATACCGATTATTTTGTTTTAAGCTGTCTGCCATCCAGTGAATATTTTTCCAGCCTCACCATATGCATGGTTATTATGCTTGTACTGATTGTCATCGGTATTGCAGCCACTGTCATTGCCATCCGCAAAGTCGCTTCTGCTATTACAAAACCGATCAGTACATTAAATGATGTTGCACAGGAACTTGCCAAAGGAAACCTTGATGTATCCCTTAAGATTCACTCTGACAATGAAATCGGCGAACTGTCTGACTCCATCCAGTTAACGGTAGACCGCCTGAAGGAATACATTAATTACATTAATGAGATTACCTATGCCTTAAACCGTTTAGCAGATGGAAAGTTAAAATTTACACTGAAATATGATTATGCCGGAGATTTTTCAAAAGTAAAAGAAGGTCTTATCAATATTTCTGAATCCATGCAAAACATCATGACTGATATTATCAACACTTCCAGTCAGGTGTCTGCCGGTTCTGAGGATCTTGCCAAAGCAGCACAAAGTATTGCGGAAGGCGCCACCACACAATCGGCTTCCGTAGAAGAACTTGTTGCCACCACAACTGCTGTTACCGATCAGGTAAAAGAAAATACTGCTGCTGCACAGGTTGCGGCTGATGAAACATTAAAAGTAACTGATATGATGCGAAACAGCAAAGATCAGATGTCACTAATGACAGAAGCAATGAATAAGATCACACAGACCTCCAATGAGGTTGTCGGCATCATTAAGACAATTGAAGATATCGCAGACCAGACAAATCTGTTAGCATTAAATGCTTCCATTGAAGCTGCACGGGCAGGTGAAGCCGGAAAAGGATTTGCTGTTGTTGCCTCCGAGATAGGTTCTTTAGCCGAGGAAAGCTCCAAAGCAGCCAATACGACCAAAGATCTCATCGGTATTTCCATTAACGAAATTGAACATGGAAACCAGATTGTAAATGACGTCGTCACTTCCATTCAGGAAGTCATGGAGGCTGTTCAGAAAGTAAATGAAATGATTTCAAAGAGTTCCGAAACTTATGTCCAGCAGGAGCAGAGCATGGAACAGCTTGAGATTGGTATTGAAGAAATTTCTAAAGGAGTGGAAGACAACTCTGCCGCTGCCGAAGAAACTTCTGCCACATCGGAAGAGCTTGCCGCTCAGGCTACTACGCTAGAGCAGCTTGTACAGAGATTTGACCTGACCAACGAGGAATAACACGCTGATCTAACGCCGGAACAGTTAAAAAATCCCCTGTAACCAGCAATACAAATATAGCAGGTTGCAGGGGATTTCTTCTATTCAATGTAAATTCTATTCACTGTGAATTTTATTCGTTGCGAATTTATTCGTTGCGAATTTATTCGTTGCGAATTTATTCGCATACGTATGGCATTAATGCAACGTGACGGGCTCTCTTAATAGCTACTGTAAGAGCTCTCTGGTGTTTTGCACAGTTGCCAGTGATACGACGAGGAAGAATTTTTCCTCTCTCAGAGATGTATCTCTTTAATTTGTTTGTATCTTTGTAATCGATTACGTTATCTTTTCCACAGAAAACGCAAACTTTTTTTCTTCTATGCATCGGGCGTCTCTTCATTGGTGCGCCATCTTTGTCTGCTGCTTTATTGAAAGCCATGATAATTACCTCCTGTTGTTATGATCTCCATTAGTTAAATGGTAACTCTTCATCAATTCCATCCGGAATATTCATGAAGCCATCACCTGCTGCACTGCTCGGTGACGGTCTGTCGGAAGGGTTAAAACCGGAGTTATCTCCGCCGCCGCTGGCATTTTTGCTCTCTGCAAATTCTACATTTTCAGCAACAACGTCCGTCGTGTAAACACGCTGTCCGTCTTTGTTGGTGTAGCTGCCAGTCTGAATACGACCTTCCAGAACGAATTTTGTTCCCTTACGTCCGAATCTCTCCAAAAACTCTGCTGTTCTGCCAAATGCAACACAGTTGATAAAATCTGTATTCTGATCATCTCCGTCACGACGGAAACGGCGATCTACTGCAAGTGAAAATCTTGCGATCGCAGTAGCACTCTCGCCCTGAGAATAACGGATCTCTGCGTCTCTGGTTAATCTTCCCATAAGAATAACTTTGTTCATATACGATTCCTCTCTTCTATCAAACAAACCGTTGTCAGTTCAAAGAATCTTATTTCTCGTCTTTTCTTACTACTAAGAAACGAAGAACATTGTCCATGATGCGGACATCGCGCTCAACTTCTGCCGGAACAGTAGATGCAGCGTCGAACTGGATGAAATAATAGAAAGCTTCTGACATCTTCTGGATCTCATATGCTAATTTCTTCTTACCAGCCTCTTCTACTTCTGTTACGTTACCACCGGCACGAGTGATGTACTCTTTTGCCTTCTCTACGGTAGCTGTTCTCGCATCGTCTTCGATCTTTGCACTAACAACAAGCGCTAATTCATACTTATTCATGCGAATTTTCCTCCTTTTGGTCTCTGGCCCGCTCTTATATGAGTGAGCAAGGAATTTAATAATATATCACGAAGATATATTTTATCATAAAAATCAATAGTTTGCAAGAACTTTTTACTCAGCTTCCTTGCTTAGCTTCCTTTTTGCGGATTTCTCTGGTATTTTTCTCCACAAGTTTTCTTGCGATCATGATCTGGTGCCCGCAGCCTAAGCATTTCAACCTGAAATCTGCACCCACGCGCAGGATCTCCCATTCACTGCTGCCGCACGGATGCTGCTTTTTCAACCGCACCACATCACCAACTTCATATTTATCCATAAATCCTCTCTATTCTCCTATACTATTTATTCTGCGAGCAATTTGCTGCATCAATTGCGATCACAAGCATCATTCCAAGCAGTTCATCGCCCGGATTGGTAAAATCGATCACATACGTATCACCCCAGTGGAGTAATTGTTTTGAAATATGAATAATGGAACTGCAGCCGGAATATACATCATAATCCCAGCCAAGGAAATCTCCCTCCACACGCCATCCATTAAAATCAATATCATATTTCGGCTGGAACAGGGTAAACTGTTTTTCGATCTGTCCTCTTTTGATCCCACCTGTTTCAATTTCAAAGACCGGAAGAAGATTAAACAGCTTCTGACGGATCATTCCAACCTCAACATGTGCCGCATCATAGACATGGATCTGATGTCCAAGTGCAAACACCTCTGCCCTGACAAAATACCGTACATTGCCCTCCTCATCATAGACATCATAAGTATCTGACCATGAAAACACTCTCTGTTTTATCAGTAAACGCATACCTTCTCCTTTTTAGATGTTTAAAATAGTACTTACTCTGTTTACCGGATCTGTGAAAACACCTCACCAAGCCCTGCCTGGATTAAAAGATCTGCTCTGCCATCCATCGGTGTTGTAGATTTATTGATAAGCACCAGCTTGTTTCCCCGGTAATAGTCGATCAATCCTGCAGCCGGATATACTGCCAGCGAAGTTCCACCAATGATAAGCACATCTGCATGGCTGATATAAAATACAGCATCCTCTAAGGTCTGCTGGTTCAAGCCCTCTTCATAAAGCACCACATCCGGTTTGATCTTACCTCCACACGCATCACACAGCGGAATCTCTGTACCGGATTTTAAAATATATTCCGCATCAAATCCTTTTCCACACTTCTGACAGTAATTGCGATGCACGCTGCCATGCAGCTCTAAAACACGCCTGCTTCCTGCCATCTGATGCAGTCCGTCAATGTTCTGTGTGATGACGGCTTTTACCTTGCCCGCAGCCTCTAACTCTGCAAGTTTCTGGTGTGTCACATTTGGTTTTGCATCAAGACATAGCATCTTATCACGGTAAAAACGGTAAAATTCTTCTGTATGTCTCATATAAAAGGTATGACTTAATATCGTCTCCGGTGGATAATCATATTTCTGATTATAGAGTCCATCCACACTCCTGAAGTCAGGGATGCCACTTTCGGTAGAAACGCCTGCTCCCCCGAAAAATACAATATTATCTGACTCCTGTACCATTTCTAAGAACTTTTCTATATTTGACATGATCAATCCTTTCTCAGGACAAACTGTCCCACCAGTTCATTTAAAGACACTGCTTGTGCAGACAGCTCCTCACTGGTTGCAGATGATTCCTGTGCTGCTGCAGAATTTGACTGAACCACCTCTGAGATCTGGTTTACCCCTGATTCTGCCTGTTCCATCGCTCTTGCCTGCTCTGCCGACTGTTCGCTTAACATCTTTGATTCCTCAGCGATCTCTTTGATTCCTTCAACTACTTCCTCTAATGCCGCAGAAGCGCTTTCTGCCGCCTTATTCCCCTCTGCGATCTCCTGCAGGGAACCTTCGATCAGCTGGCGGGTATCAACTGCTGACTGCGCACTCTGCTCTGCCAGTTTCCTGATCTGGTCCGCAACAACCGCAAATCCTTTTCCCGCTTCCCCTGCACGGGCAGCTTCGATCGCTGCATTTAAGGATAACAGATTCGTCTGGCTTGCAATATCTTCGATATCAGAAATAATATTTTCGATTTTGGTTGATGTCTCATTGATCCGTCCCATAGCATCCGTCAAAGCCGTCATCTGTTCGCGGCTGTTATCTGCCTGCTTTGCATACTGGCTTGCTTTCTGGTGTGATGCCTCAAGCTTTTCTGCCGTGGCATTGACATTGTCCGTAATGTTCGTGATCGTTGCCGTCAGTTCTTCCACGGAACCTGCCTGGTCTGTTGCCCCTTCTGCCAGTGCCTGTGCAGATTCTGCCAGATTTTCAGAACCAGCAGAAACCTGTTTTGAAGCATCTTCAACCTGCTGTAACGTACTGTTCATCTGACGGTTCATCTTTCTTATGGCATCTTTTAAGGCTGCAAATTTTCCGACATATTTATTTTCGATCCTGGTTCCGACAGCATAATTACCAGCCGCCATTTCTCCTAACAGCTCCCCTGCATCCGTAATAATCAGGTTCAGATTATGCGCCATCTGTTCTGCTTCTAAGATCATCTCTTTGATCTCGTCATCTGCCTCACTCTCCGGGAACGGACTGTCAAGATCACCTTCTGCAAATGATTTCAGACGTTCTGCCAAAGCTGTCAGAGGCTTTTCTATATCTACAGCTATCGTGTTTCCGATACGGATGGAAATCACAATACAGACCACGATCACCGCTATGATCACGATCATAAATATGAGCTCCATATTATGTAATGATGCCTTTGATGCATCACCCTTTTGTACATTCAGATCCATCAGTGTTGCCAGATCCTGATAAATTTTGTCATACTGTGGTGAGAGTTCACCGGTGTCGATTTCCTGTGCTTTTAAATAACCATCATCCGAAGATGATGTTGCAAGCTCTAAAACTTCTGCATCAATATCCCAATAGCCGTCCAGATCCGTAACTAACGTATTATATGCCTCTTTTGCCTGTGGGAAAACCATGGTACTTTCTATGTCTTTCAGATATGTTTCAAAGGCTTCCTTTTTCTGATCATGCAGCGATACCTGTGCCTCGATCATGTCCTCCTCATCATATCCAACAACAGCACGCAGGGCGCTTCTCGTCTCTGAAAATGTAACCATTGCCTTACCGATATCTCCCTGCGAAAATCCATAATTAGTCATCGCATATTCATATCGGCCAGACGCGACCAGCATTGCAATAATTCCAAGCACTGTTGCGATCGTCGCAATGCCTGTTACCATTTTAAATCCGGTATTTAACCGCTTTTTTATCTTCATGTCTTTCAGCTTTTGCATAACCGTTCACCTTCCCTTTTGTAATATACCTTTAACATGTATAATTTTAGTATATTTTCGATACATTTTCAAGGTTTGCCACCCACGATACTGCTAAATTTTATCATCAAAAAACAGTAGTCTAGCAATCTGCTTTCTGCAGCTCTAAACTACTGTTTTTTAGTTGCGGGAACAGGATTTGAACCTGTGACCTTCGGGTTATGAGCCCGACGAGCTTCCAGACTGCTCCATCCCGCGATATTTCAACAGAACAAATGCCCTGTTCGTTTACATAACATTATTATAGACCTTTTTTTCTTTTTGTCAAATCATTCCTGCCAGCACTACGCTCGCAGCCATTCCGGCTGCCGTAGCAGCCAGCGCTCCTGCAAGCGTATAGCGGCTCTTTTTGATTTTTACACTCATAAAGTAAACAGACATGGTATAAAAAATTGTCTCCGTGCTTCCGAGCATGATCGACGCCATCCGCCCCAGCAGCGAATCCGTCCCATACTCCTTATAAATATCTAAAAGCAGACCTGTTGCCGCCGAAGATGAAAACATTTTCACAACAGCAAGCGGAAGCAGTTCGGACGGGAATCCGATCTTTTCTGTGAAAATAGCACATACATTTGAAAAACATTCCAGAAATCCGGACGCACGCAGGATTCCAACAGCAACCATCAGTCCGATCAGTGTTGGCATGATCCCTATGACTGTTTCAAATCCGTCTTTCGCTCCCTCGATAAACTCTTCGTAGATATTGTGCCTGCACAACAGCCCATATCCGATAATCAAAAAAATCAGAAGTGGTATCATGATATCGGATAAAAACATCATTATCTGCATAGGACACTTCCCGAAGCTGCTGTTAGTTTATTATATGTATCAGCGATTCACATTATTCATGCGATTTTCGCGCCAGACGTTCATAATCCTCCTGTGGCATTGGTTTTGCGAAATAATATCCCTGAATATAATTACAGCCAAGTCTCTTTAGCATCTGTACCTGTTTCTTTTCTTCAACGCCTTCTGCAATGACCGGCATATCCAGCGCTTTTGCCATCTGGATAACTGCCGCTAAGATCTTTTCTCCGCGCCCATCATCTTTGCCTTTGGAAAGAAACTTCATATCAATTTTCAGTACATCCAGATCAATGTCCTTTAACACGTTCAAAGATGAATATCCGCTTCCAAAATCATCCATCAGAATTGTAAATCCTGCCTTGTGCAGATAATTCACCGCATTTAAGATGACATTTTCCGTATCGGAAAAAACACTCTCCGTCAGTTCTAAGTGCAGGTACTCCGGTGGTATCCGGTATTTTTCCACAAGATTGACCAGTGACTCTAAAAAATTGGGGTCATAAAGGTTGACACGGGAAACATTCACAGAGATCGGATCCGGCTTACGTCCTGCTCTTAACGCCGTTGCAATAAGCTGGCAGACCTGATCCCACACATAATAATCAAGTTTTATAATAAAACCGTTCTTCTCGAAAACAGGTATAAACTCTCCCGGTGAAACCATCGTCCCATCCGTTTTTTTCCAGCGTACAAGTGCTTCCGCGCCACGCGGCGTATAACCATCTAACTCATACTTCGGCTGAAAATAAACGACAAACTGTTTTTCCTCAAGTGCCGTATCCATTTCGTTTATGATCTGCTGCTCCCGCTGCATCTCTTTTCCCATCTGTTCCGTGTAGAGTGCCTCATGATGCATATACTGCCCCTTGCATTCCTGTGCTGCAATTACAGCATGCTCATAGATTGCCGATACCTCCATCTCCTTGTCCCGGATAATATAACATCCCGCCGACGTCTCAAGATAACAGCGCAGCTCCCCGTTTTTCTTCACCTGTTCCCGGATCTTCTGGGCGATCAGCAGTGCATCCTGTTCTTTTTCTACCGCAACACAGATTCCAAAAACATCGGAATTTAATCTGCCATAAGTATACGTCTTATATGCACTGAGTACACCGCAGATATTGTGCGCCATACATCTTAACAGACGGTCTCCTTCTGCCGCACCATAGAAAGAATTGATCATTTTAAACCGGTCAATATCCAGCCGGATAAATGCAAATGTCTCATCCTTACTGTCATCCAGCATCTCCCTCGTCTTCTGGTAAAACATCTGACGGTTATAAATTCCTGTCAGGGAATCATACTCTAAAAAGTGCTGTTTGCTCCTTTTGATAGCGTTCATGACACGAAACCAGATGATCTCCCGGTGGAATGACTTCGGTATAAAATCCCATACCCCATACTCCAGACAGCGTTTTTCATTTTCCACATTGTCTTCCGTTGTCGCAATGACGATCGGAATATACTTATATTCGCTGTGTTTTTTGAATTCCTCCAGGAAAGCAAATCCATCCATTACAGGCATAATAAGATCCAGTATAATTGCCGCTACCGAAAGTCCTTTATCCTTTTTCAGATACTCCAGTGCCTTTTTCCCGTCTTCTGACTCTACGATCTGATAAGCTTTACGGAAAATATCAGCCAGGGACTGCCTGTTGAGCTTATTATCATCTACAATCAAGATCTTATTTTTTTTCATTGGTATCCCTCACTTTCTCTGAGGATTTGTCTTACACATAAATCTATTCTCATTATAATGTCTTTTATCAAATAGTACAACGAATTATTTGTCAGATTTTGTAAATATTTTGTCTGATTTTACAAAAAATAATCGCAGTCAGTGTACTGCATGTTGTCGCGATCAGTGCCGGGCCGACGATCTGCGCCGGATTCACACTTCCATACTGACTGCGGTAGGCAATAATGTTTACCGGTATGATCTGAAGGGATGAAATATTGATGATCAAAAAATCACACATCTCGCTGCTGGCGGTCCGCTCTCCTTTTTTTGTTTTTTCATCTGAAAATGCTTTATTTCCACGCTCTTTTTCTAATTCTGCCAGCGCCTCCATCGCTTTTAATCCGGCTGGTGTTGCCGCCCATCCCAGTCCGAATATATTTGCAATCATATTGGTAGCAATATATTTATTTGCCGGATGATCTTTTGGAATATCCGGGAACAGAAAATACAGCACCGGCGCAAGACGCCTTGACAATCCTGCAATGATACCTGTTTTTTCAGCGATTTTCATCAGTCCAACCCAGAAAGACATCACTCCCATCATGGTAATACAGAGTGTTACCGCCTCTTTTGCCGAGTCAAGCGCTGCCTGCGTAACCGCCGGAAGTGTGCCGTGAAATGCGGCAAATACAACGCCTGTCAAGATCATAAATGCCCAGAGATAATTCATATGTACCTCTCCGGTTTTTCTTTTATTTTATGGTCAGAATGCATCATATATGTATTGCAAAATTGCAATGCAATTCTGCAACGCAATTCTGCAACGCAATTTTGCAATGCAATTTTGTCATGTCATCTTTCCATGCACTTCTTCATCCAACAATTTTTCGGTTATTTTTTCTTTAGATCAACATATATATCACTAACACTCTGGATCTTAAACTGAGGTATTTTATCTTGACATGTTTTTCTGATATTTTTCACCGGTTTCCGCGCTTATACCGGATAGCCACACTTTTTCTCGTTCTGCTCATATTTATCCCCACCGTGTTATCCGGTGGCTGCGCAGTCCCAAAATATAACTCGGCTCCGGACTCCTCCATTTCTTCTGGGCATATGCCAGATTCAGACTCCTTCAATTCTTCTGAATACAAATCCGATCCGGCAGACAATGCATCTTCTGGATCTTCCCTTAATTCTGCACAAAATGCTGCATTTGACGAATTTTTACTGCAGCTTTTCCGTTCAGAGATCACCCAGAATACCATAAATCTGCATTTTTCGCTTTCCTCTCCGGCGTCTTACGGCATCACAGACATTCCAATCTCACTTGGCGGTATATCCGGTCAGGCGGCAGAGCAAAACCGCGCCGCCTTAGAAAACACGGTTGCCGCCCTAAAGCACTTTGACACGGAAAAACTTTCCAAAACACAGAAGCTGACCTATGATATTTTGTCAGATTACCTTTCAATGGAACAAAAAGGAACAGATTTTTCACTGTATAATGAATACCTAAACCCATCTTCCGGTATCCAGGCGCAGCTTCCGGTGCTCTATGAAGAATATCGTTTTTACAACGAGGATGATATCAAAACCTATCTGAAACTGCTGCCCCTGACCGGTTCTTATTTTGAACAGATCATTGATTTTGAAAAAGAGAAATCCTCTGCCGGACTTTTTATGTCCGATGCAGTCTGTAAAGAAGTGATCGAACAGTGTTCCCGTTTTGCAGACGATGGAGACGATCATTATCTGATCTTAACTTTTAATAAAAAGGTGGATGACTTCAAAGATCTGTCAGATGAACAAAAAACTGCCTACAAAAAGCAAAATGAAAAGATCGTAAAAGAAATGATTTTTCCTGCTTACACCTCACTGGCATCTTCCCTGAGCAGCCTGCTTGGCAACGGAAAAAATGAAAAAGGACTCTGCTATCTGAAAAGAGGCAGGGATTATTATAAATATCTTGTCTATGAAAATACAGGCTGTGCAGATTCCATTGCAGATATTGAGACTATGATCGGACAAAAAAGATTATCCGATCTAAGCGAAGCCGCCGCCCTGACCGCATCAAATCCGGATCTCTGGACGGACGCGCAAAAGCTTTCGCTTTCCAGTGCAGATCCCACATCCGTTTTGGAGCTGCTGAAAGAACGAATGCAGTCCGATTTTCCAAAAGCCCCGGATGTCTCTTACTCTGTGAGTTATATTGAAGAATGTATGGAAGACTATCTCGCGCCGGCTTACTATATCACTGCACCAATCGATGACTATAATGCAAACTCTATCTATATCAACGCAAAAACAGATGCCACGACCATGCGCTATTTTACCACACTCGCCCATGAAGGCTTCCCCGGTCACCTGTATCAGACGATCATGTCATACCAGTCCGGTCTGCCGGCGATCCGCAGCATTTTAAACTATCCCGGATACGTGGAAGGCTGGGCAACCTATGTGGAAATGATGTCTTATCATTATGCCGGTCTGCCGGATGATGCTGCCACGCTTCTCGCTTTAAATCAGTCTGCACTTTTAAGCCTTTATGCCTCAACTGATATCGGTATCCATCATGATGGCTGGTCGCTTTCCGATACAATAAAATTCTGGAATGACTACGGTATCAATGATCCGGATACTATTGCAGAAATTTACCGCTATATCATATCAGAACCGGCAAATTATCTCCGGTATTACGTCGGTTATCTGCAGTTTCTGGAATTAAAAGAATATGCAAAAGAAACTCTCGGCAATGATTACAATGAAGCCGCATTTCATCAGACGCTTCTCTCTATCGGTCCGGCACCGTTTGAAATCATAAAAAAATATCTGAAAGAATTTTACCAGAAATAACGGATTTATTCGCTATTCTTCTTTCAGGAGTGCCTGATATACATCGCGTTTGCTCATGCCACGGTCTTTTGCCACCAGCTTCATAGCTTCTTTTCGAGGAGTTCCTTTACTTTCGTATACCTGCATATGTTCCTCTAACGACATATCCTCCCAGGATTTTCTTGCCTCTTCGGCAAGTTCCTCGAAAGTTTTTCCGTGGAGCACGAGTACATACTCCCCGCGGGGTTCGTTCTCCTCATAGTAGGCAAGACTGTCTGACAGAGTCGTGCGCATTTTTTCTTCGTAGCGCTTCGTGAGTTCCCGGCAGATGGATATCTGCCGGTCTCCGAGCGTATCATACAGTTCTTCTAATGTTTTTACAAGATGATGCGGCGCCTCATAAATAATGATCGTGCGTGTTTCATCCTTTAACTCCTGCAGAATAGCAACCCGCTCTTTTTTCTCCCGCGGCAGAAATGCCTCGAACGCAAAACGCCTTGTCGGAAGCCCGGACATCGTAAGTGCCGTAATACACGCCGCTGCCCCCGGCAGGGATGTCACTTCAATTCCTTCCTCATAACAGATGCGCACTAAATCTTCGCCCGGATCGGAAATACCCGGTGTCCCTGCATCCGTGATCAGTGCAATGTCTTTACCTTCCCGTAGTTTATCCACAAGCTGATATGCTTTTTCTATTTTATTGTATTCATGATAACTTGTCATCGGCGTCTTGATCTCAAAATGATTCAACAGCTTGATTGAATTTCTGGTATCTTCCGCTGCGATCAGATCCACTTCCTTTAATGTACGAAGCACCCGGTACGTGATATCTTCGAGATTGCCGATCGGCGTTGCACATAAATATAATTTTCCTGCCATCATTCTCTCCATTTTCGGAATATTATGCTGATTCTTATTAGCACATTATAAAACCACTCCGTAAAATTGACAAGAAAATCCTGCGTTATACTAAGATAAGCTTTCATGTTCAATTAGCTGATTCACCTTCTTACGGAGTTTGATGAACTCATCAGTATCTTTCAATGACAGGTCACGATCATATGGCAGCAATACCGGAACCTCTGCCTTTACTGTTCCGGGTCTTTGCGTCAGCACATAAATCTTGCTGGATAAAAAAACTGCCTCCTCGATATCGTGCGTGACAAAAATGACCGTTGGCTTTTCTTCCTGCCAGATTTGGCGCATCAGAAGCTGCATATCCGCTTTTGTCTGAGGATCTAAAGCAGAAAACGGCTCATCCATCTCCTTTGCGTTTGCCAGCCCGTATTCCTCACACAGAAATCCTTTTACAATCCTGCCATCTGACAATTCCATATCCCCGATACAGAGTGGCTTTTTTACCTGCTGTAAAAATGCTCCGATGCTCACAACCGGCAGTTCATAAATCTCTACCGCTATCGCAGCGCCCTTTTTATCGTCATATACCATGCCCGGTTTCTCCGGTACGGTATCCAGACGATACAGTCTGTAATGCGGTGCAGTATTTATGCTCTCTTTGTAGGATGCTTTAAGCTCTGTGAGCTGGCTCTCCAATGGAAATCCTTTTTTATGCAGTCCGCATACCGCAAACGGAATGCTCTGTGTCTGTAAAAACCGTTCCGCTGTACCAAGGATCTCGCCCTCCTGATCGGATAATGAGAAAATAGTGATTCCAAATGGAAGCTCTGTATCCGCTGTATTTTCCGGTACTGCTATGGCACACATATCAAGTAGGTTGTTGTCATGAATTATAACGGCAGGTATATATTTTCACAATCAGCAGAATGATTGATTTGCATACTACTTTCGATGTACCAATACTTCTTTTCCTCTACTCTAAAATAACTGCGTCCGCCTGCTGATTCCCAGTTTTTCAAAAATATTACTCAGATGTTTTTTTACTGTTGCCTCACTGATCAGAAGCTGTCTGGCGATTTCCTGATTGGAATATCCTTTTCTTACAAGCTGCACGATTTCCTGTTCCCTCCCCGAAAGAAGATCTGCCTCCCTGTTTTTTATGGTATTTTCCGCACCCGAAACATAATGGTTTGCATAGGCAAAAACATTTTTTTCAAAATGAGGCAGAAATGTCTGCAAAATTTCCATCTCATGCCCTGTAACGTCCGGTTCTCCACACTTCCGCAGCAGATTCAAAAATACCCGTGTCTTTCCCTCTTTCATAATGATAAGCCCGCATCCCATATCTAATTTCTGGGGTTTAAAATACTCACGGTAAATCACCGATGCTCTTCGTTTCTCATCCGTTAAAAGATCGGTATCGCGGTATGCCATTGATTTTGTAAAATTGCACATCTGCATCAGATAGTCTTTTGCAAAATAAGTATCTAAGTATTTCCGTTTCATGACAGGATCCACATTTTCAAATACCGAATGCGCCACGTCTAACCTGCCGTCTTCATCTATCACTAAAAAATAACCCTGCGTATATGGAATCAATATACGGATCAGTTTTAAACATCTTTCTCCAAACGTCTCCAGGCTTCCGGCATAATAGATTTCCAGAAGAATGTCATTGAACATGCGCCATTCTTTTTCTGTCATAACGTAATATCCTCCACGGACACTCCAAGAGATGCCAGCTTTGCAATCGTCACTTTGATCTGATACTCCAGCTCCTGATTTTCCACCCCATTGTTTGCACGTTTGATGCGCTGTAAATCTGTATATTTATCAATTAAAACCGTGATCAGTTCTTTTTCTGTCATATCCTCCATCCTCACTACCGCCTTTCTCCGATATAAAAAATAATAGCCTGCGCTTTGCGAACATTCTATTGTTGTGAATTGTATCTGCATTCTGTAATTTTCTATATTTTAGCGGATTTTATTTTTGGTGTAAACATGCAACTTCCATTTATCTTTTGTACTTCCCGCCATCTGTTTCCTGCTGTTGTCCACACCTATTGTGTGAACAGCAGCAATTTTCTTTCACAATCTGATGCCATGCCTGACTTTGTGCTTTTGTTCCTATTCCAGTTTTTGTCTATACAACAATCCCTGCACCTTTTATTCCTTCTCTTTCACATACACCGTCATGCGTTCCTTTGTTCCATCCTCACTGGCGTAGACATAAGACCTGCCAGCTGCTTTTGCAGTGATAACCCCGTTTGCATCTACCGACACCACATTGGAGTTAGAGCAGGAATACGCCGGCTGATTGCCGGAAGATACCGTCGCATTTACTCTTGCACGTTCCCCCGGATGAAGTGTAATCGTCGTCTGCTCAAATGTAATCTTTGGAGATCTGACCGTCACTTCACAATTTTTGCTGACTCCATCTACGGTTACAGTAATGACTGCCGTTCCATGTTTGACCGCGGTTACTTTTCCTGTTTCATCCACAGTCGCCACACTTTTTTTGTTGGTTTTCCACACTGGTGTTGTTTTTGATGTGGAAGATACCTTAAGTTTATACTTTTCCCGTCTGTATAACGAGATTTTAGACGGCATCAGGCGGACTGTCGGACTTTTTACTGTCACTTTACAATTCACAGATGTACCGTCAACCTTTGCAGTAACCGTAGTTGTTCCCGGCTTCTTTGCTGTTACTTTTCCATTTTCACTTACCGATGCAATGCTTGTCTTTGCCGACTTCCACGTCACCTTATGCCCGGTGGATGAGGCTGCCGTAAGCACTGCACTTTCCCCATTTTCCAAGGTCAGACTGGTCTGATTCAACGTGACTTTCGTCTTTGTCACCGTGATCTTGCAGCTTGCCTCCGCATTTTTGCTTTTTGCAGTGATCGTCGCACTTCCCGCCTTTTTGGCAGTAATTTTTCCATAGGTGTTCACTGATACAACCTTTGAATCACTGGATGTAAATGTCGGCTTTTTACTGCCGGATGCAACCACGGACAAACAATAGGTGTCCCCGATTTTCATTGTTTTTTCATATGCACTTAAGAAAATAAAACCATATCCTGAAGCCGCATACACTTCTACTTTCTGATACTCTGAAATAAAAAGCATGGAAACCATGCAGAGGATGGCTAATGCCATCCGGATGACTTTTTTCCCTGATTTCATAGATGTTTCCCCCAATCCTTCTCTGAATGACAGATGGCGGAAATGTACAAAAGAAAAGGTCATCCGGCACATTTTCCACACCGGATGACCTTATTATTAAATTATCATAGCTGATTACGGATGTAAACCGAACAAATCATAAAGTTTTTATAATTTACGCTTCCTGTTTTCTCTTCCCCATCACCAGATAGAACACAACTCCCGCTGCCACAACCCCGATGGAAATGATCTGTGACGTGGAAAGTACGCCGATGCTTCCCCGGTAATCGTTCCGGAAAAACTCAATGATAAATCTTCCGATTCCGTAAAGCACCATATATCCTGCTGCCACCTGTCCTTCTTTCGGCTTTCTTCCTGCGTAAAGAAGCAAAAGACCACAGATCAGAAAGTCCCCTGCAGATGACATCAGCTGTGTCGGCAGAAGTTTCACCCCGTTTGGTGCAAAATCGGAATGGGTAAATGTAATGCTAAACCACGAATCTGTCTCCCTGCCGTAACAGCAGCCTGCAAAAAAGCAGCCGAGGCGCCCGAATCCCTGCGCAAATGATACCGAAGGCATTACAAGATCAAAATACGGCAGAAAACGTTCTTTCTTGACGTAGCAATAAATGAAACTCGTCAGTGCTCCTCCTATGATTCCACCATAAACGACATATCCGTTTTTAAAATTCCAGAGTATGGATGGATCCTTTAAAATCTCCGGGATCTCCACAATATAGTAAAGCAGCCGGCAGCCGATCATTCCACCGAAGATTGCGCAGAAGAAGATTCCATAGATAATATCCTCGTTCAAGCCACGTTTTTTTCCACGCTTTAAACACATCATAAGTGCCGCTGCAAAACCGATCGCAATCATAAGACCATACATATGAAATGTAACCGGTCCTATCTTTATATCATTAAACATATATTTTAATTTATCCTTTCTGAATCACTCAAATACATACTGATTATGTTTCATACCTGTCATTTTCCACACAAAATAATTTTTCTGCTGCTTTATACACAATATGGTTTTAAATAATCCACTTAATACCCATAAATATCATAAATCTCATCTGTATACACGCCCTGCTCTTTATAAACGATCAGCGGCTTTTCTACGGTAAGCCTTGATTTTCCACCGCGCAGCCCCTCGATCAGCACCATATTCGGTTCTTTATCCACGAACGGATAGACAAGCTGCATGCGCTTCGGCTCGATCTTATACTCGACCATTTTACTCATGATCTCTGCGAGCCGGAACGGCCGGTGTACCATATAAAATCTGCCTCCCGGCACAAGCATTTTCGCGGTTTCCCGCAAAATATCATCCAGTGTACAGAGTACTTCATGCCTTGCGATCGCTTTTGCCTCAGACGGTGAATTTTGTCCATGTGTTCCGATCATATACGGCGGATTTGTGGTTATCACATCAAATGATGATCCTCCAAATATGGCAGATGCCTCCTTAATATCGCCGGTCACGATCTCAATCTTATCTTCAAGATGGTTATAGCGCACGCTGCGGCGTGCCATATCTGCACTTTCTTCCTGAATCTCAAGTGCCTTAAAATCCTCAGCTTCCGTCTTTGCCTCCATCAGTATCGGGATGATTCCCGTTCCCGTACCAAGGTCTAATACACGCTCCCCTTTTTTTGCCTTTGCAAACCCGGAAAGTAAAACCGCATCCATTCCAAAACAAAAACGTTTTGGATCCTGAATGATAAAGTAGCCGTTGCGATGCAGTTCATCAAGTCTCTCATGCTCATAAACCAGATTATTTGGCATCGTCAATTTTGGATTTTCCTCCCTTGTCCTCTAATGCGGAAAGCTCTTTTAATTCCTGTGCAGTCAGTTTGACATGATCTTTTCTGCGTTTCGGCTTAAATTTCAACTGATCAACAGAATAATCTCGGATTTCCTTTTCGTCATCCACTTCTACGAGTACTTTTACCATCTGGCGCAATACACTGACAGAAGATACCTCACCTTTTAATCCATCATCCGTTGTCACATAATCTCCAACGTTTGGCAGGCGGCTGTTCAGATATTCGTAAGTTTCCTCTTCATTTTTCAGACAGCACATCAGTCGTCCGCATACACCGGAAATTTTGGTCGGATTTAAGGACAGATTCTGCTCTTTTGCCATTTTGATGGATACCGGTGCAAATTCGGAAAGATAGGAATGACAGCAAAGCTCTCTTCCGCAGATTCCGATACCGCCCATGATCTTTGTCTCATCGCGGACACCGATCTGGCGAAGTTCAATCCTCGTGCGGAAAACCGCCGCAAGATCTTTTACCAGTTCACGGAAATCGATACGTCCGTCCGCCGTAAAATAAAAGAGCAGTTTATTATTGTCAAACGTATACTCTGCTTCTACAAGTTTCATATCAAGTTTATGTTTTGCTATTTTTTCCAGACAGATCTTAAACGCTTCTTTCTCTTTTTCACGGTTTTTTAATGCTGTCTTTTCATCTGCTTCCGTTGCGATACGGATAACCGGTTTTAACGGCTGGATCACACTGTCATCGTTTACTTCTCTTGCAGGGATCATAACCGTCCCCATCTCAATGCCGCGTGCAGTCTCCACAATTACATGCATTCCTGCGGTCAGATCCAGATTTCCCGGTCCGAAATAATAAATTTTACCGGCATTCCGGAAACGGACTCCTACTATTTTTATCATGTTAATTCTCCTTTATGGTCAGCAGAAGCAGTTCGATCACCAGATCAAAATTTACATTTGCATTCAAACGCACCTGTGCTTTTGATAATGCCTGTAATATTTCCTCGATCCCATTATAGGAACTCTGCTCTGCCTGTCTTTTTATGTCATAAACCTCATCCTTGAAAATAAGGCCATTTACATCCTTCGTTGCTTTATAATACAATACATCACGATACCAGATCATCATAAGATCAAAGTAATCGTTGATCTTAAGTTTGTATTCACTGATCTGCTTTACCGCCTCTGTCATCTCATAGAGATCGATATCGTGCAGACGCTTGATGAGCTGGAGCGCCGATGCTTTTAACTCATTAAAATCATCTGATGCCGCAAGCTGGATCGCTTTTCCGACATTTCCCTGTGCAAATGCCACACAGACATCTGCCTGATAGTCCGGGATCTGATAATGTGCCATCAGATATTTCTTGATCTTTTCATCCGGCACAGCCTTTAAATTTAATGTCACACAACGCGATAAGATTGTCGGAAGAAAGCTCTCCGCATTGGTGGTCAAAAGCAGGATCACCGCATATGCAGGCGGTTCTTCAATCGTTTTTAACAGTGCATTCTGTGCCTGCTGGTTCATTTTTTCCGCTTCATCCACAATGTAGATCTTATGTTTACTGCTGTATGGTTTGATCACAATGTCGTTGTTTAACTGCGTCCGGATATCGTCTACCGAGATCGTATTCGGCTTTTCATGGCTGACATAAATAATATCCGGCTGATTTTTGCCTGCTGCCTGTTTACAGGAATGACATTCCATACATGGCTCCGCCGTAAATCTGCTCTCTATTCTTTCAGATTCTGTTTCCCCTGCAAGTTCCTCTAATTTTTTATTTACTGCTTCACACTGCAGCGTCTGTGCAAATGCCTCCGCGATCATCATTTTTCCGGATTTGTCCGGACCGTTTAATATATAAGCATGTGAAACTTTATCCATGGTAATGGCATTCTGCAGGTGCTCTATGATCTGTTCATGTCCAACGATGTCCTTAAATGCTGGCATATCATTCCTCGTTTCTGCACATATTTTTACGGTTTATTTTACCGGATCATCTGCGCTATGTGCCGCGCTTTTATCCACCCGATCGGGGCAGAATATCTTTCTTATCCACATTTCAAAAGATCAGGTGAGGATATCTAATATCAATCCCCTTATCTCTCCGATCTTACTTAAAATAGCGATATGGTCTTTCTCATCCTTTACCAGCTCCTGTGCCAATTCGTCCAGATTTGAATCGATCAGCTTGATCAGACCGTACACTCTGTGACGGCCTCTCCGGTCAAGGAAGTTCTCTCTGGAAAATTTGTGGGAACGGAATACCACTTCGTTCATAAATTCACGGATCAGACCGCGGTATTTCTTCATATCACGGATATCCATATGCTGTGCAATACGATTACCCTGTGCTGTAATATCAGAAAGAAGCATGTCCACTTTTGCCTGAAGATCTGCATCTGTGATCGCACTCGCAAGTGTAAACTTAAAGGAACCATCCCCCTGTACATTCTGGCTGGTATCCGGTACCTGTGTAACCTCTGTTACATGATTTAATTTGTTAATATCCAAAGTTTACACCTTCTTCCTCTAAAAAATCCCTACACTTTATCTGATATTTCTGTGGCATGCACCTGATGCCATACACTTTCCGCTATGCATCCTGATGCTGCTCCTGTGCTCTGATATACGCTGCAATCCGCTCTTTTGTCTCGTCTAATAACTCATTGCAAAATCTTTTGGTGATTCCCGCTTCTTTTAATTTTTCCTCGGAAAAATCTTTTTCATCTGCAAGAAAACGACGGCATAATTCCTCATATTTCGGAGTTTCCTGCCTGCGCTCCCTGTCAAGTGCACGCTGTAAGCGCATACCATCCTCTACTTCTATATATATCGGAATAACTTTCTTAATTCCAAAGTATTCCCGAATCTTAAGATAAGACTCTAATGTTCCAATCATAAGATAACTCTGACGATCCAGATCGACCTGATGATCTGCTACGGTGAAATACTTCCAGATGCCATGAACCGTATGATATGCACGCAGTTCAATGATCTTTCCTTCTGCTGCGAGCTTTTCTACCGTATCTTCGTCACAGAAATAATATGATACACCATTTTCTTCACCGGCACGCATCGGTCTCGTCGTATATGGAACCACAGTCTTTAGCTTAAGTGTCCCATCTTTCATCAGCATCCCATACAAAGTATCTTTACCAGATGAGCTTTTTCCCATCATGTAATATATTTTTCCCATTTGTCCTGCCTTATCAGTATAATATAGTCTTTAAAAATATACAATCTTTATCCGTTCTGCATAAAGATCTGTACTTCCCTGTAAATTTAATTTCAAATGGATACAGGTGCGGAGTCTTTCTATAAATTCTGCCGTGATAATTTCTCCCGGAACAATCAGCGGGATTCCCGGCGGATATAAAAAAATGAAATCTGCAGCCACCTTATCTATCGCCTCATCAAAGGGAACCTCTGCTATCTTTCCCTCCTCTGCTTCATAGATCTGCACCCGGCATGGATTCGGACGATAAACCTCTTTTACAAAAGAACTGTTTCCTTTTTGTGCCTGACTTGCTTCTTCCATACCACAGCCCGGCGAGTCTTTTTGCATGCAGCATTTCTGTTCTTTTTCTCCTGATCCACACAGCGACTGCTCGATCTCATGCAATGCAGAAGAAAGTCTCTGATATCCTTCATCCGTATCCATGATACTCGTCATCGCAAGCGCATAATCTCCCGACGCCATTTCAAGCTGAAGATGATATTTCAAAAGAAGTTCTTTATAAAGCCACTCACCGCTTTTACTGCTGTCCCGGACAAATATAACGATCTTAGAATCATCCCAGGCAAATGCCTCTTCTTTCGATAAATCCTGCTCCGTCATAACATGTATTTTTTTTAAATCTTCACAGCTTTTATAAAATTCATTTAATTTTCGCCTGTAATTGTCAAATAGTTCCGCTTCACATTCTTTTACGGTGCGGATACATGCATCCATTCCAGCCATAAGAATATAGGAAGGCGAACTTGTTTCATAGATTCCAAGATATTTTTCTATGCGTGATCTGGAAATACGGTCTGAATTAAGATGAAGCAGTGCTGTCTGTGTAAAAGATGGCAGTGTCTTATGCAGGCTCTCGATTGCAGCATCCGCCCCAAGTCTTACCGCATTTTCCGGAAATTCCCCGCCAAATCCAAGATGTGCTCCATGTGCTGAATCTACAATCAGCGGAATCCCATATGCATGCACGATTCCGGCAATTCCTTCAATATCAGAGATAATTCCCTCATATGTCGGCGAAGTGATCACAACGGCTGCGATCTCCTGATCACTTTTTAACGCATCTTCTACCTGCTGGGGTGTGATCTGTCCCTGGATTCCACATTCTGTCACTGCCGGATAAAGGTATTCGGCAACAAGCTCTGACAAAAACAGGGCATGATATACCGCTTTATGACTGTTTCTTGCCACAAGAATCTTTCCCCGTTTTCCCACTGCTGCACAGATCGACGCAAGAATCCCACAGGTGCTTCCATTGACAAGATAATAACAATGCTTAGAACCATACAGATCAGCCGCACGCTGTTGTGCCTCTTTTAAAATGCCCTCTGCATGATGCAGATTATCAAATCCATCGATCTCGGTAATATCTATCCCATATACTTCCGGAAAAGGCAGCGGATTTCTTTTATGTCCCGGCATATGAAATGGATAAACATCGCTTTTTCCATATGTCTCCAATGCCTGATCTAAATACCTCATCTGCAACCGCCTTTCTGCTTACACAATTTATTTTAACACTTTACATACCAGCCTGACTACTTTAAAATAAGAACATCTTTGGAAAAGAATGGAGCAATAAACCTATTATGAATTACGCACTTGTGATCCTTTGCGGCGGAAACAGTGTCCGTATGGGAACGGATAAAGCACTCTTACCTTTCGGTGACTGCTGCCTGTTAGAATACCTTGTACGCAAATTTAAACCACATTTTTCAAACATATATCTGTCCGTAAAATATATCGGAGATTACGCGCATCTGAATCTTCCGGTCACTGAGATTGCGGACGTTTACGGCAATGCCGGACCGATGTCCGGTGTTTTTTCAGGTCTGTCCATGATCAATGAAGATGCCGCTTTCTTTATGTCTGTGGATACACCTTTCATGGAACCCGAAACCGGTATTGCACTTTTAGATGCGATCGGTGATGCTGATATCTGCATGGTGCGCGGCAGGGCAGGCTATTTAGATCCCGCTACGGCTGCCTATTCCAAAAACTGTATTCCAACGATTGGAAAAAGTCTTATCCTTCGTCAGTTTACCTTCGATGCGCTTCGTGAAAAATGCAAAACTGTCTGCGTAACAGAGAAGGCAATCGCCAACTACACAGCGACCCCCATAGACCGGCAGTTTTTTAACTTAGATACCAGACAGGATTATTATCAGGCATTAAAATTGTATCTGCAGTTATAGCACCACAATATGACCACGCTCGTCCTACCCAAGAAAACGCTCCAGTTCCGGCATCCAGTCTCCAAAAAATACTTCATCTTTGCAGACTGCTTCCCACATATCTCTAAGGAAATGTGCCAAACGCTCCATCTCTTCTTCCCATTTCAGATTTTCTGTTCCGGTGATCACGCTGTGCCTGCAAAACTTTTCCCAGCGTTTTTTCATATAAGGATACTCCCGATAAGATAAGATCTGCTCCATGCGCTCCATATCCGGTTTCAGTCCCTGTGCTTTACACATATTTCCAAGCAGCTCACATACATGTCTGCCGCTTAAATTTTCGTTTCTTAATATAAGAAATACCTCCCGGTATATTTCCATGTCCGGAATCAGTTCCATATCCCGCAGTATCACAAATATCTGTTTTGCCAGCACCAGTTCTGCCGGAAACTGTTTCCATGCGATCCGCTTCGTCTCATCCAGCAAAAATGGAATTTCTTTTTCGACCAGTCCCCATATTTTTCCCAGATGCATAAAATGGATACCGACAGTTACCGGAACTTTCATTTCTTCAAACTGCCCCTGCAGTTCTAAGCATGCCCCCATCTGTTGTAAGGATTCTGTACCCTGCCACCTTACCGGGCTCCCCTCTCTTTTTTCCAGATACAACTGCAACAGTTTTTGTGGTATATTCTCATCCGGCTCACAGAAAAAATCCAGCTTCAGAATGTTTTTCTTTCGGTATTGTTCTAACCCAAACATATATCCATTGCGCAGTAAAAGCCTATCATTAAATTCAGAAGCGGAAAATCTAAGCATAAATTCTTCTAAAACAAATCCTGCGAGCAGATTTGAAAATGGTATCTTCCACTCTTCACTTTTTTCCTGTAAATCTGCTATTTTATACTTTTTATCCTCCATTTAAAGCCATACCCCTATCATCGATTGTACTTTTTTTACCACACGACGCTCTCTGGCATATTTCATCAGCTTCGCAACATCCTTTTTTTCATCTTTGATATAAGAAAGAACTCCTTCTTTAAAAACCGTCCGCTCCATCTTGTCTTCATATTTCAGACATTCACAGATCAGTCTGTCTTTATCAAAAATCTGCATCTTTGCATTTCCAAAGTCAATACTGTCTACCCCAAAATGCAGCGTCTCCGGTTCTGCATAAAACGGCGTGACCTTTGGAAACTCCAGTTTGAATCTGGATTTTGATGTATTCTTGTCCACAGCAACCTGATATCCGTACGGCTTTCTCTTAATATAGCCGTACACATACAATGCACACTCCATGGTAAGCACTGCATCCGGAAATAATTTTGCAATTAATTCATCCTCCGAATAGTCTCCGATCCGGATCGTATAATATCCACTTTTAATCCGGATCAGATCCCCTTTTTCCACAAAATCAAGAATCCTCCGGTAATCAATGTGCAATTCTTCCAGTTGATTTTTCTTTACGATCCCGCCATTGGCAACAATAAAATCCTTTACTTTCTGTAAGATTAACTCCCTTTTTTCATTAACTGCATATGATTCTGACATAACAACCCCATTTCTGCGTTTTCCTGCGCATTGTGCAAACCCAATTCCCAATGATTATCTATGTTGTGTCTATATTTTCCGCTCAAAACTTATGCTTGTGGTACTAATTTTAATATAATCAAAACCTTATCTTCTGTCAATTGTGTGCATATTTATTTTGTCGTATATCAATAAATACCGCAGCTTTTTCATAAAAATACCGGCATCTGATCATCAGATCTCAATCTGACTTTCAGAGCCGGCATCTGTTTACGTTTTATTTTGCATATCATCTGCGTCTTCTGCGCCTTTTATTGCGTTTCTTTTCACGCTTAAATACTCTTTTGTGTTCTTTTCGCACCTCGTAATTATGTTTGATAATATAAAAGTTATCTGCAACCTTCTTTATAATGATTCCAAGAATAATTAATACAAGAATAACAACCAGTACTGTTATGATCGTGCTCATCTTAATCTGTATCTTTGAAACATGCTCTGTTTCTTCGGTCTGTGCCTCTTCGTTTACATCTGTCTGGTTGCTGAATTTATACTCCGGGATCTGCACATTTGTCTTTACAATATCTGCCTTTCCAACTTCATGTCCCGCATATGTGTATTCGATCGTCCCGACCGTATCATTCGTCACATCATCATAGATGATTTTAGATGTTGCGTCCGAAAACTCTGCTGTCTTTGGAAGTACGATACCTGCATCCTTATCAATATCCACAAACGGTTCATTTGTATTGAGTGTCCCTACACTTTTTTGTTCTGCAGACGTATAATTTGTCTCATTTTCTGCAATATTAAAAAGCTGGAAATTATCAAAACAGTAATCAAACAGATTTCTGCTGTCAAGCCACTGATTTGGCGACTGTGTATTCATAACCACACAGATCAGTGTCATTCCTTCCCGCTCCGCATAAGTCACCAGCGTACTGTTTGCTGCATTCGTATAACCTGTCTTTCCACCTGTACAGCCATCATACACATACTTGTTCGTCTGGAACGGATAAAGCATCTCGTTATGATTCTGCAGATCTGTCTGCTCGGAGTGTTTATTTGTCGGCGGGATCGTATAACGTGCCGTTCCCACGATAATACGGAATGTTTCATTCTGATATGCCGCCCTTGCGATCAATGCCATATCATAGCAGCAGGTATAATGGTTTTCATCATGCAGTCCGTGCGGATTTGCGAAATGCGTATTCTGGCAGCCAAGTTCTTTTGCCTTTTCATTCATCATCGCAACAAAATTTTCAATGGTTCCTCCGACATGCTCTGCAACCGCATACGCACATTCATTGGCAGATGCAAGCATTACCGCATAGAGACACTGCTCCATCGTCATCTGCTCACCATAATCCCTTGCGATACCGGAACCTTCTGTATTATCAATTGCCGCATCCGAAAAAGTCACGATATCATTTAAATCAGAATTTTCCAGCGCGATCAGCGTTGTCATGATCTTTGTGATACTCGCCGGATAGTGCTGCTCTAAACTTTCCCTCTCATAGAGTATCGTTCCGGTAGAAGCCTCCATCACGATAACATTTGGTGATACGACCTCCGGGCCTTCAGGCCAGTATTCAGCAGCGAAAACCGGCGTACACATGCTTCCGGTCAATAATATAAGGCTAAGCAGTAAACATAAGAAACGCGTTATTTTATTTTTACGATCTATTTTATATCTCATTTTTTAATAAGTAATCTCCTGATTTATAAGTGCAGCTTTTTCAGTACACTAGTATCAGTATAAACTTTGAAAAAAATACATGCAACCTTTATCCACAAATTTTCTTTTAAGGTTTTCTTAAAATAATGCTACTTTTTTTCATTATTTTATTGTAAAATACCTCTGTGTGCTTTCTGCACTTAAATCCATTATCTGCAATAATGCAAGATTACACCTATCAGAAATCAGTGTGAAAAATATATTTTATATACTTTAAAAGAAAGGCAGGACCATAATTTATATGCGATTAAGAAATATCCCTGGCGCTGATGAAGCCATTTTAAACAGTGAATACTGCATCAAGGAACCGGAAAACAACAAAGGCAACTGGCAGTCTGTTTTTCCTTCCACCCAGCCTCTCCATATTGAGATTGGAATGGGAAAAGGCCGCTTTATCATGGATATGGCTGCAGCACATCCCGACATCAATTATCTTGGCATCGAACGCTATTCCAGCGTACTTTTACGTGCGCTTCAGAAAATGGAAGAAATACCTATGCCAAACTTAAGATTTATATGCATGGATGCCGCCGATATCACAGAAGTTTTTGCTAAAGATGAGGTTTCCCGCATTTACCTGAACTTTTCAGATCCGTGGCCAAAGGATCGCCACGCAAAACGCCGTCTTACTTCCCGCCAGTTTTTTGCACGTTATGATGCCATTTTAAAACCGGACGGCAGACTGGAGTTTAAGACCGATAATCAGGATCTCTTCACCTTTTCTTTAGAAGAAATCCCGGAGGCAGGATGGCATTTAGACGCTTTTACCCGCGATCTCCATCAGGATGCGGTTTTAAATGAAGGAAATATCATGACAGAATATGAAGAGAAATTTTCCTCAAAGGGAAATCCGATCTGTAAACTTATCGCTTCCCGCTAATCGGAATCAGTAACCTCTCTGCAAGGTGCGTATCCTTAAACGGAGCTGATATTACTTTATAACACATATTTTCCTATAAAAATAAAATGCATGCTCAACGAAAATTTATAATTTCAAAATTCTCGTTGAGCATGCATTCTATTTTGTGGATAAATTTATTCAGGAGATCATATCATATAAACCGGACAAAAAAAAGCACCATCCCCATAGCCATCTGCTATAAAAACGGTACTTCGTAGTGCGCCACCAGGGGTTCGAACCCTGGACACCCTGATTAAGAGTCAGGTGCTCTGCCAGCTGAGCTAGTGGCGCATATGTTTATCTCTCGTGAACACAAATGATATTATATATTAATTTATTTCAAATTGCAAGCATTTTTTTAGAAAATCTTAATTTTTTTCGTTGGCGAATTTTCTATTCTGTGGTATTTTATTCATAGACTAAAAAATGCATTTTTTTGCAGTTTATAAAATTCAAAGGAGGTCACTCATTTATCATGCATGTTGATGAAAGACTATTAAAATATGTTTCCTGCTTTACCACTTCCTGTGAAGACTCCGATACGATTCCTTCCACAGACAGGCAGTTTACCCTGGCAAAAGAATTGGAAAAAGAACTTCTGGATCTCGGTTTACAGAAAGTAACACTGACAGACCACTGTTACATCTACGGTCTGATTCCTGCTACTCCGGGATACGAAACCAAAAAAGCTGTCGGATTTATTTCCCATATGGATACGGCACCGGATTTTTCCGGCGAGAACGTTAAACCTCAGATTATTCCGGAATATGACGGCAAGGACGTTGTTTTAAAAGGTACCGGTGATATCTTAAAAACTTCTGATTTTCCCGAATTAAAGACTTTAAAAGGAAAAACCCTGATCACAACAGACGGTACAACTCTGCTTGGTGCAGACGATAAAGCCGGAGTTGCGGAAATCATGACCGCTGTCGAACAGCTCATCTCCTCTGATATTCCACACGGCGATATCTGGATCGGCTTTACACCGGACGAGGAAGTCGGACGCGGTGCAGATCTGTTCGATCTTGATTATTTTAAAGCAGATTTTGCTTATACGGTAGATGGAGATTATGAAGGTGAAGTGGCCTATGAAAACTTTAATGCTGCAAGCGCTGTCTTTTCTGTGAAAGGTGTGAATGTTCACCCTGGAGAAGCAAAAGATATCATGGTCAATGCTGCTCTCGTTGCATGCGAGATCCAGTCCCTGCTGCCTCCGATGGAAACACCAGCCCACACAGAAGGCAGAGAAGGTTTTTACCATCTGACAGATATGTCCGGTGATGTTGCCACAGCTACCCTTTCCTACATTATCCGTGACCATGACAAAAATATGTTTGAAACACGTCAGAAAAAAATGCAGGAAATCGCTGATGCCATGAATACCAAATATGGTGCCGGAACTGTTACACTGACTATCCACAATTCCTATGCAAATATGTTGGAAATCATCGAAAAAAATACCTATGTTGTGGATATCGCAAGGAAAGCCATTTCTTCCGTCGGACTTGAGCCGGTTTCACGTCCGGTACGTGGCGGTACTGACGGCGCACGCTTAAGTTTTATGGGACTTCCATGTCCAAATCTCGGTACCGGCGGTTACGGTTTCCACGGCCCATTCGAGCACATCAGTGTCGAGGGAATGGAAACTGCTGTAGCTGTGATCAAAGAGATCGTACGCATCACCGCAGAACTCGATTAACCAGTGTACCTACCGTGCCAGGCATATTGTTACAGACTGCCATTCATAGGACAATGTTCTATGAATGAGAAAAGAGCTGAGGCACCGGCTGATTAAAATCAGCAGTGCCTCAGCTCTTTTTATGTGCATCATCAGATACACTTTGCTTACTATAAATTTTTTTACTACAGCTTTATAAATTTGCGATCAATGCAGCGATTTCATCCGGCGTCATGATCTTATTCGGATTTCCCATATCCGGCATGGAAGCTGCTGCCTCCTGCTTTGGAACCTCTTCGATCACTGACTCATCTGCAGAAATCGGTATTTCTTCTGTGATCGTTTCCTCTTCCGGGATCTTTACCTCTTCGATCACTGATTCGTCCGGGGAAACCGGTATTTCTTCTGTCAAAGTTACCGTATCTGCATCCGTTGCGTCCTCTGTAAAGACCGGCTCATCCGGATCTATTGTAGTCTCATCCGTAATTACCGGTTCGTCCGGATTTATTGTGGTCTCATCCGCAACTACCGGTTCGTCATTCCAATCACCACTAACAGATAATTCATCCCCTAATGTCGGCAGTTCCATATCTGACAAATCATCATCTACTGCTGATATTCCTAAATCCGGCAATTCTTCACCAATCGCTGACATTCCCAGATCCGGCAGCTCATCATCCACTGCTGACATTCCTAAATCTGGCAATTCCTCATCTGCTGCTGACATTCCCAGATCCGGCAGCCCCTCATCCACTGCTGACATTCCTAAATCTGGCAATTCCTCATCTACTGCTGACATTCCCAGATCTGGAAGCTCCTCATCCACTGCTGACATTCCTAAATCCGGCAATTCCTCATCTGCTGCTGACATTCCCAGATCCGGCAGCTCCTCATCTGCTGCTGACATTCCCAGATCCGGCAGCTTCTCATCTGCTGCTGACATTCCTAAATCCGGCAGCTCCCCATCTGCTGCTGACATTCCTAAATCCGGCAACTCATCATCCACTGCTGACATTCCTAAATCCGGTAATTTCTCCGTGGTTTCTGCGGAAGCCGTCATCACAGGATTCTCTGCAGCGAGGTCTGCTTTGATCGAATCTGCAGCCTGGCTTGCAGCTTCCTTTACATAGGTATGTATCTGTTCTATGGCAGCTGAAAGTTCTTTTTCCAATGTATCATGGATCATTTCTGAAAGGACATTCTGCATATCACTTTCTAATGTCTCTTTTATAGTATTCAGGTTATCCAGAACTAATTTCTGTTTTTCCATCAGCTCCTGTATTTTTTCATCCATCATGCTCTTCTGCATATCTATGATCTGCTGATTGTTTTCTGAAAGTTTTTCTTCTACTTCCAGTGTTTTTTCAATCACCTGCTCATTGGAATGCATGAGAGCATCTGTATTTTCTTTATTACGCGCAAGTGTCAGTTTCGCGATCGCTTTCTGGGCAGTAATGATCTCGTCCGCCGGAACAGCAACTTTTTCCCTAATATTTTCTATTTTTTCTATAAGTTTTTTCTGCATCAGATAGTTTGCTTTTCCTGTACGCAATACTTCTTCTATCTGTTCATCAAAATGGGATTTTTCTGTATTTTTCATATCGTAGATATACTTAACAAGCAAAGCAACCCACACTAAAATAAGTACCGAAATAATAACTGCTACTACCAGTTCCGATGATTTTTTTACAAATAAAAATAAAACAATCCATAAAAATGATATCAGCATTGCCGATATGAAAATCATCATACGATTAAAATCTTTTTTCTTTGGTTTCTTTAATGAGTCGTCTTTAGCCATAACAGAACCTCCCGCTTTTTGCACTATCATGCATAGATTTACAGTTCAATTTTACCACAATAAACCAACCCTGAAAACAGCCTTTGTAAAATATTTATGCGGCGTCTCCATTATTTTAATAATTTCTATACGCTAGGAATTTCTATTTTTCTGCTGACTATACACTCTTTGATCGCACTCACAATTTTTTCTTCATCCAAAGGCTTTGACAGATGAAGGTTCATATCGGAAATCCTGCTGTTTATAATATCATCTGCGAATGCATTTGCAGACATCGCTATTACAGGTATTTTCTGGGCATCAGATCTTTTCAATAACCGGATTTTTCTTGTTGCATCCAGACCATTTAAACGCAGCATCATAATGTCCATATTCAGTTCATTATCTTCTACTACCAGCGCACGCAGACCTGCAACAGAGATATACTCTTTTTCTGCCGGTCTTCTTATCTCTGTTTCCCTGCTGATCTTAAACGGCAGTTTTACAACGCATGTAGTGCCTATGCCCTTTTTGCTATTCATTTCTATCGTTCCATTTAGCTTATCAACGAGCTGTTTGGCTATTGCAAGTCCCAGACCTGTGCCTTCGTATTACACTTCCGCCAGACCGGTTAAACTTTATCGCATTATCCGCAAGATTATGCAGTATCCTTTCCACAAAAATCGGGTTTCCGGATATCATACGACATTGCTGAGAGAAATTGCGTTTTAGCCCTGCTTGCCTGCTCAGAAAGCCGTGCTGCCTCACGCAGACGATGATTCATGCTGATCAGATATATTCCATCTATCACCATAAGTACCACTAAGGTTCCACAGACGATAAAAATGATATACCATGCATCTATGGATGCATTTAAATCTCTCTTACTTGTCACGCCAAGAATATCTAGTGATGAGTTTTTGCCCATATTTTTCAATACTTCATCCCCAATTTGTCTGATCTGACATCGTTTTACTGCTATTTTTCTATGCACAAAGCAACATCATTTTTCACATCTGCAAGTGTCATCGTTGCCAGTTTATCTTCCATTGCTTTCTGAACCTGATTTAACCGGTCATCCAGCACATGGTGGATATTTTTCCCAACAGGACATTTCTGGTTCGGATTCTCATGAAAGTGAAACAGTTGTTCATCCGGAGTACATTCCACCGCCTTATATACATCAAGAAATGTGATCTCATCTAATGGTTTCGTAACCGTGACACCACCGGTTCCCCTTGAAACTTCAATTAATCCTCCAGCCTTTAACTGTTGTAAGAGTTTTCGTACAATGACCGGATTTGTGCCAATGCTGGCTGCCATAAAATCACTTGTCATTTTCCTGTCTGTAAATGTATCTATACAGGCAAACATGTGTATTGCCATTGTAAATCTGCTCGAAATCTGCATCTTTTACGCCTCTTTCTTATCATAAATATTCCATCTGTTCTGGTATGTTTTTCTGCCGAGTCATTTTCATCCCAGTAATTGTTTTACCGTATTTTCAAATTCATAAAAAAGATCAATATATTTTTGCACGATCGTATTGCAATGTTCTTTTACGATCTCACAATCATAGTCATGTGCCAGTTCATTTCTCACCTTAAGCATATTCATCCACGCTTCATCTGAAATTAAGTTTGCCTTATAGGATTCTCTAAGTACTTCCCTCGGCGAACCAGCTACAAATCCGGTAATTGCATAGTACTGCACCAGTATATCTTTCATAACTTTCCATGACAGATCGAATGTAATGCTAAATTTGGCACTTGTACCACTAAGCACGAATGAATCCGTGAGATCTCTCTGTCTTGCTTCCGCTAATGCATCCAGGGAATTGCAAAATGATAGAAATCGTCTGTTAAATTTTTCGTCCATATTGTCTGATATCCTCCAACAACAATTGATTTTTACATGTATCCATATTCACAAGATCCACACTGTAAAGTGTTGGCAGATCTTCTACTTTTTCTATCAGTGCTTCAAAATCTTCTATTCCGGACACCGCTATATCAATGTCACTGCGTTCCCTTGCCGTTCCTTTTGCCCTTGAACCATACAAAATCACTTCTTTTGCATGAAAACTATTACATAATTTTGCTACTTCCTGTATCACTTCTTCTGCCCGCACGAATACCACCTGCCTTTATTATAATATTTTAGCATAAAAAGAGCGATACCGTATAGATGAATCCATACAATACCGCTCTTTTTTATTATCCTTCTCTTATTTTTCACTTCTTAATTTCTGATTTACTTTTTCTACATCAAGTTTATAATAAAGAAATACGATAACTACTATTTCATCCTTTAATTAACTCGACTTTTTGACAGACAGTGTATCAACAATGATTTCTTCCGATACATCAATATCATCGAGATTATATTTCCAATGAAACACAATCGGCTCTTCGTTTATTTCTACAAAATATCTGTAGATACGATTAGTAAGTTCCTCCTTAGATTTAACACGGATTCATTGACGACCTAAATCTTATCCTACACTTTAGTTATCTCCATTGGGTGCTTGGATAGATTTAGTTCTCGGTGCCCGTTTTGTCTTTTTGGTGCTCCAATTACTCATTTTTATAATTTTTCGGTGCTCGCAAGCACCATAAAATAAAAAAAGCAACAATGAATTTTCACGATCATTGTTGCAAAAAATCGATGTTCCCGGCGGGAATTGAACCCACAACTAGCGCTTAGGAGGCGCTTGTTATATCCATTTAACTACGAGAACAAATGCCGTATTTTCGGGCTTTTCAGCCTTTTTCGGTTACGGTAACCTTCTTTATGAACTCAATCACTTTTGTGATGAATCATCTGTTTTCTTATTTCGACATTTCTATATGCCACAGTTCAAATCGAACTCTTAGTTATCGCCTTTTACTCACTCACGGCTTTAACCATGGTTATATCTTAGGAGGACCCCGTTATATCCATTTAACTAAGGAGACAAATGCCGTATTTTCAAGGTTTTCACACCTTTTGGGCTACGGTTGCCATATCTATGAATCCAATCACTTTCGTGATGAATTTCCATTGTATCTTACTTTGACATCTTCGTCAATCCCTGTTGGAATCGAATTCCGATTTACCACCTCTGTGTTTTCACTGGGTTTAACCATGATTAAACCTTAGGAGGCGCTTGTTATATCCATTTAACTATGAGAACTTATATAAGATATATATGCTGTATGTGGTAAATCCACATACAGCTTTTTTATTCTATCATACTTCCTCAAAAATATCTATACTTATTCTCTATATTTTATACTTCCCTGCATCCATACAATGCCCTTAAATCTTCTTCCAACCTGTGGCTCCCCAACCAGATCTTTCTGATTGATACATACACCAAAATTCATTTCATTGCAACAGATATCAAGTACCCATACATTCTCACCGGTAAGATTATTCTGCTCCATCCTGCAGTCCATGATTTCGCCAAGGATTGCATACTGATCGCTTTCAATACCATATGGCATAAAATAAGAATCGACAATGCTGAGTACATCCTCATGGGTAATGCGTCTCGATAACATGGAATATGTATCAATATCTTCTAATGTTAAATTTTCAATCGCATTCTCATCCCCGTCTCTTGCAGCTGCAACCAGATAATTGCGATCTGTGGTATTCTGCTGATTCTGTTTATTTTTTTTCTCAGCTTTGTTAATTGGGAGCAAAATTTTTCCCTCTGTGGAAAGTGCACCTAAAATGACACCCTCTTCCAGATTCATATATCTTTTTGATCCTTTTACTGCCAGAAAATCAACAACATTCTGCAGATAGAAAATTAATGTTACACCTATCCGGACTTCATCACATATCCCCGCATAGGACTCTTTTTCCGCATGCTTTTCCACTTCTGCCTGTTCTCTTGTGGATAACATTGTGCCAAAAAAATATGGATAGTAATAATCCATCTCAAATGTATCATCTTCCCGATAGGTACCTCTTAATGTCAGACCAAAAAAGTCACCAAATTGATAACAAAGTTCTGCAAATTCATTTCCTTCAGAATCCTCTGCCACCTTAATCGTATCTGGTTTTGCTTCTATATCTTTACATATTTTTTCGAGTTCTTCTTTCTTAATATCAGAAAGACCGACTGCTCTTAAAAATTTATGCATACTTATCTCCATTCCTGCGCTTTCCTACAGCGCATCTCAAGTTTGTGTGCCAGCACAAATCTTGTGTGTGAAAAATGTATTTTTCACACTGATCTCCATTCTTAAACCAACTGCAGAATTGATATTTTTTTATTTTTTGTCAGGTCATACCTGATTTCCGTCATTTGATTCGTCTGATCCAATACCGCAACGATTGGACGAATCGAATTATCCGTCTGGCATATGACAATCCCTGTTTCTCCTGTATTCAGCCTGATTTTCGTACCAACCGGATAATATGCAACCATTTTCTGTATTACTTTTACAATTTTCCGTTCAAATAAGAGGTCTGCCGCCTCGATCATTGTCTCAAGTGCCTGCTGTACACTGATTCTTTTACATTCCATTCCGGAAATCATACAATCAAATGCATCACACACCTGTAATATATTACACTCTATATCCTTTGTTTTTTGTTTTAAAGGATATCCTGATCCATCTTTTCTCTCATGATGTGTTAATACCATTTTTTTTGAGACCGGTGATATCCAGTCTTCACCTTCTAACGCTGAATATGCCAGTATTGTATGTTTTTTTAATTCAAATACTTCAGATGCCGGTCTGCTATCCATATCAAAATTAATATATGGAACCGTAGTATAACGCATACCAAGATCATGCAATAATGCCCCTATGGCAATATCAATATAATCCTCTTCTTTTACTTTTAACATTTTTGCAACTGCCAGAGACAACATAGTCACCTGTACCGTATGCTCATAAAGATTTCCATTGCGTTCTTCTATATCTATTACCTTAGGCTGTTCTGCTTTTGTTATTTCACTGACAATTTCATTTGCCAGCTCAGCCATTTTGCTCAGTGAATTTTTTCCATGGTATATATGATTTTCCAGAATTTTCTGTACTTCACTGACATAATACTTTTCTCTTTCTTCATTGATAATCAAATGTGTTGTTTCAAAGGCTTCATACGGATCTTCAATACATACTGTATCAATTCCCAAAAAAGAAATCAGATCCAAATACTCCGGTTTTAACACAGTTCCGCCGGATATCAATATTTCTTTTTCTTTCGTTATAACCGGTTCCGCCAGTGTTTCTCCGCCTACAAGTGATTTGACCTGCCGTATTATCATTATCTCTCCATTATCTTATTTTTCATTATTCCTCATTTGAATTTTTCAAATCGCTATTTGGATTCATTGCACGTTTTAAAGCTTCCTGCTCTTCCTCTGATAAAACAATTACAGAATTGCCATCAATAATTTCTTTAATATATGTATAGCAGCCTTCTCTGGTGTGCATTGCATTAATAATAAATCCATTATTGCGCATATCTAACATTGCAAGAGAAAAACTTAATTTTCCGCCCATCTCATGAAATGCATCATACTTAATAAGTCCCATTTTCTGATAGGTACACTGCATATTTTTAGAGAGTACTTTAATATTTCTGTCATTTTCTTCATTTGATTCTAACAGGGAATCAACCTGATCGAGCCTTTGAATCAATGTATCTTCCAATGTCTTCGCATCTTTTCCGCTCATAAAAATACGATAATTCTTTTTCAGTTTTTTCATCTGAACAATATTTATAATCACCAATATAAATAAAATCAACAGAACCCCGCAGAGTCCTATAATAATATAATCTGAATCAATTCCTAAATACTTTGAAATCATTATTTTACCTTTCGTTATTTAGAACAAATGTTCTATGTATTTTATGCGATTGTACGAATCAGATCAATAATCCGGTCTAATTCATCCATAGAATAATATTCAATTTCGATTTTTCCTTTTTGATCATCCTTTTTATTGATAGCGACTTTTGTTCCAAGGATTGATTTCATCTTTTCCTCTAAATCATGATAAATTGCTTCCATTGCAGGATCTGAAACCTTTTTCTTTTCTACAGGAACATCTTTATTCTTTTGGATTTTTTTTACCAGCTTTTCTGTCTCACGTACACTCAAATTTTCGTCAAAAATTTTCTGAGCCGTTGCATATTGTTTTTCCGCATCTTCAATTCCAAGCAGTGCCCTTGCATGACCAGTTGTAATCATATCATCAATTACCATCTGCTGAACACGTTCATCTAATTTCAAAAGTCTCATCGAATTGGTTACCGCCGTTCTGCTCTTAGAAACACGCTCAGCAACCTCATCCTGTTTCAAATGAAATTCTGTCAAAAGTCTTTTATATGCAAACGCTTCCTCAATTGGATTTAAATTTTCTCTCTGTATATTCTCCACCAATGAAATTTCTACTACTTCCTGATCCGTAAGATTCATGATCCGGACTGGAACTTCTTTTAATCCTGCAAGTTTTGCAGCTCTCCAGCGTCGCTCACCTGCAATGATTTCGTAATAATCCTTTTTATCTAATACAAGTAATGGCTGAAGTACCCCTACCTGTTTAATGGACTCTGATAAATCTACTAATGAATCTTCATCAAAATTTTTTCTTGGCTGTTCCCTGTTTGGTTCTACTTTATTAATATTGACAAAAATTCCATCTTTCTTCTCAGAATCTGCATTTACCTTTATTGTCTCTGATTCTTTATTTACATTTACTTTATTTGGAATCAATGAATCTATTCCCTGTCCCAAACCACGTTTTTTTGTTGCCATATTTTATACATTCTTCCTTTCCATAACTTCTTTTGCTAACATGCGATAGCTCTCTGATCCTGCAGATTTCGTATCATACATGTTAATAGGTAATCCATGTGATGGTGCTTCTGCAAGACGTATATTTCTAGGTATTAATGTATCATAAATCTTTGTATCAAGATTTGTTCTTACATTTTCAACAACCTGGTTTGATAGATTTGTTCTTACATCATACATGGTAAAAACGATACCATCAATATGAAGTTCAGGATTCAATCTCTGCTGTACAAGATCAATAGTGTGTATCAACTGACTGAGTCCCTCTAATGCATAATATTCACACTGGATTGGAACAAGTACAGAATCAGCCGTAGTCATGGCATTAATTGTCAACATATTCAATGACGGCGGACAATCAATAATTATAAAATCATAATCATCCCTGACATAATCTACAGCATTTTTCAAAATATATTCTTTATCTTCAATGCCTAACAGTTCAATTTCTGCTCCTGCAAGATTTACATTGGACGGTATAATTTTCATGCCTTCCACTACCGTATCTACCATACTTTCTTTGATAGAACATTCATCCAGCATTAATTCGTATACCGTGTTTTCCAATTCATTTTTATTTACACCTAATCCACTCGTCATATTTCCCTGCGGATCAAGATCAATTGTCAAAACTTTTTTTCCTGCTTCGGCTAAACAGGAAGCAAGGTTAATCGCCGTTGTTGTTTTACCTACACCACCCTTTTGGTTGGCGATTGCTATAATTCTGCTCATTTTAATCCTCATTTCCTTTTTTATTGTTTTCATTATAGCACTTATATATATGCATTTCTATAATAAAATGTTTCACGTGAAACATTTTGTATAATTTTACTTTTATTATTCATCTGGAATTAAAAGAATTATATATTTTTATCGATTTAAAAATTATTTACTTCTTCATCTGATAAAGAACCTTTTGTAGCTCTTTCGTATACTTGGACTGCCCCGTTTATAGCCATTTTTGATCAGGTACAATTTCTGGTCAAAATGACTTTTATATTCATAAGACACAATTATCTGTGGAAATTCTGGTAGTAAAAAACTTTTGTATAAATTATCAGCCAACAAATCACACAAAGTCAAGGCTTTTATATAGCTTTAGTTAAAAATTATTTTTTCTGGTAATAATATAATATTTTACAATAATATAACATAGGTCTAATGTCTCATATGTAATGTCTCATTGATCACGAATCATTCAAAAGATATATATTCCTAATAAAAAATTTTAATTTGACAGATAAGCATATAAATTCTACTCTGATACTTTCAGATTGTGTGCGATTTTATTGATATAATAATATGTACCTCCTATTATCATGAGCTGAAAATGTTTCACGTGAAACATTTTTAATATTTTCTTTTTTATATTGATATCAATATAAAATATATTTTTAGTTTTGTCCTTGTTACAAATTTCCATTATATAAGTATAATTTTAAATATATGAATCTTACTTTTACACTATTTTTCCTTGAATATTTATTTTAAGAAAACAATTAATTTATAAATATAATTAATCAACTTCTTTTTAAGAATGTTTCACGTGAAACATTCTATATATAACCATCTTTATAGATTTAATAATAGTCTGGTCAGATATCACTTATAAATTAGTTTTTAATGTAATATATTACAAAGTACTAAGATTAATTTTGCGGATTCTATAAAATCAATACATTTTTACTTTCTTTTATCTAATATGCTAATTTACTAATTTAATTTTCTAAGCTTATTTGATGTAAAGAAGTGATATAATTATCCCATTTACGATACTATCAAATGTATCTGTTTTGTTTAGGAACAACAAATAAGCTATTAAACTTATTTGTAACTTAATTTTAAAATAACCTATATCAAGAAATGGCACACATTTTAAATTCACTGTTACGCTAGAGCGGTGACAAAGTGGTGCTGTTTACAGCTAATTTTTCCACAAGGTGTTTGATCCTGACCAAAGGAATTTAATTCATAGGGCGCATTTTTCTGTAAAGATCCGGATGTCAAAAGATGATTTTTAATTGGCATATTGTACAAAGTTATGAATCACCTTTTGACACCTAAATTCTATAAATTTAAAAAACCCATATAATGTTTCACGTGAAACATTACATGAGCTTTTTATTTATTACTAATCTTATATATTTAGTAGTAATTTTCAACTCCGCAAACGTATTGACTATGATTAAATTGTAATCAGATTATTACGAATTGCAAATACGGCTGCCTGTGTACGATCTGTAACTCCAATTTTCTTAAAAATATTAGATACGTGATTCTTTACCGTACGTTCACTAATATTTAACTGCTCTGCAATTTCTTTATTATAAGTTCCATAGGAAAGCATCTTTAAAACTTCAAGTTCTCTTCTGGTAAGACTTTCAATTTTACTGCTGTCGCTGTCACGATCAAGCATCTTAGAATTTAAAACCGGTATTAAACTTGGCTGTATATAATCTTCCCCATTAACAACTGCTAAGATTGCTTTTTTTAATTCTGCAGATTCAGAATCTTTTAATAAATAACCATTTACTCCAATATCAACTGCCTTCAAAAGATATTCGACCTCATTATGTACTGTTAAAACCATTACTTTAATTTTCATTTTCATATCTTTTATTCTCTGAAGGACTTCGAGTCCATTCATATTTGGCATATTGATATCAAGTAATAATATATCAGGTACAACTGTTTTTAATTTTTCAAGACAATCTACTCCATCACATGCTTCTGCAATAACCTCAAACTCGCCTTCTAACTCTAATAACTGCTTTAAACCTTCACGAATCATTGAATGATCATCTGCTATCATAACTTTTACTGACATCGTTTTGTACCTCCCTATTCGGCAATTGGAACTTCAACCTGAATCTTCGTTCCTGCATTTGTTTTTGAATGAATGTCTATTTTTCCAGATAAAAGATATACTCTTTCTCTCATCATTGACAAACCAAATCCAGAATTATCTGCTTTGCAATTACACTCATTCTCCTCATATACAAATCCCTTTCCATCATCTTCAATAGAAAGTATAATTGTTCCCGGTTGATAGTTTAAAACTACCTTTATTACAGAACAATCTGCATGGCGGATTGCATTACTGCAGGCTTCCTGAATAATTCTTAGCAAAGTAATTCCAATAACAGGATTTATTTTGTAAGACTCACCAACTACAGAAAAATTTATCTTTTTTGTTTCACTGCTCTCTAACTTTTCTAACGCACGTTCAATCGTAACTTCTAAGCCTATATCATCAAATGACATTGGTCGCAGATTGTAGATCATATTTCGTGTATCATTGATAATATCACGCAAAGTTTTAGACATGATATTTAATTCCAGTTTACATCTGACCTTATCCATATCGATTAATTTACTGCATAATTCTGTTTTATGAACCAGACTTGTCAGATTCTGCACCGTTGAATCATGTAATTCCCTTGATATGCGCTGTCTCTCATTTTCCTGTGTTTCTAATAATTTTAACCGGAATATCTCATCGCTTATATCAGAGTTATTATCATTTATTTTTTGTTCCAGCTCAGAAATTGCCTCATTTAATTCATTCAGCTTTGTAACACAGGATGTATATTCTTTTTTTCTGGTATCTAACTGTTCCTGTAAAAGTTTCTGCTGCTCCTCTAAATGTAAAATCTGTTCCCTGCCCTTTGGATTAACATCCCTGGGGCTGAATGATTCATAGTTTGAATCATTTTCTTCTTTTAAAAGCATTATAAATGCCTTATTTTCTTTCATCTGTAATTCCAGTGTCTGAATCGATTTATGTATATCTTCCTTATTAGTCATCAGCTCCGACTGAAATTTTTTTAAATATTCACTTATCATATACTTCCTTCGAACGTATGTTTTATATTACATAAATAATAAACCATTTTTATTTTATACTAAATTCACTTTGTTGAAAAGATAAATTTTTCATGAATCAAAAATTTAATTTGTATAAGCGGCCAAAAGCGGCTATAATATTATTATAAAAATAGCCTGTTATTTGGCAGATATGGAGGCATTTATGAATAAGAGTATGAAAAAAAATATCAGACATTTTTTTCTGTTAACTGCATTAGCTGCCGGAACCATTCATTTCGTAAATCGTTTTATCGATCTTACTGCTTCAATGAAAAACATCTTAAAGACGGAAAATGGTAATTTTTTTGATTGGAAGAATGGAAAAATCTATTACACAAAACATGGTTCTGGAACACCTGTTTTATTGATACATGATCTGAGTCCACTCAGTTCCTCTTATGAGTGGTGCCGTTTTGCAAAAAAACTTGAAAAGCAGCATACCGTATATACGATTGACCTCTTAGGATGCGGACGTTCAGAAAAACCTTATCTGACATACACTAATTACTTATATGTTCAGCTTATTACTGATTTTGTAAAAGAAGTAATAAAAGATACCCCTACAGTAATTGCAACGGGTTCTTCCATTTCATTTGTGACGTTGGCAGAAAATATGACGAATCATTTATTTCATAAAATCATTGCTATCAATCCGCCAATGCCTGAAAAATTTAACCGCACGCCAAGTAACTCTTCTACTTTAAAGAAGACATTACTGGAAGTTCCTGTTCTCGGAACATTTATTTACAATGTAAAAACGCATGAAAAAAATATACAGAAACTATTTTATACTGAATATTTTAACAAACCACAGCTTGTCTCCTCTAAAATGCTGGATGCCTACTACGAAGCATCACACATGAATGGCAGCCACGGAAAATATTTAATGGCAAGTATTGAGGGACAGTACACTGACAACTGCATTTTACATGCACTAAAGAAACTTTCCATTCCATTCTATGTTGTGGAAAGCCGGAGCAATCCTGATTCTGTTCAGATCGTAACCAGCTATGCAAAACAAAGTTCCTTTATTGAAACTTCATATATTTCTAATGTAAAATACCTTCCACAATTAGAAGCTCCTGATAAGTTAGCTGAAGTTATTCAGATGCTTTTTAATCGTGAAAAAAATTAATTTTATATCGAATCAACAGACGGTATGTTCTGGGAATATTTTATTACCATGAAAAAAGTGACTGTGAAAAGTAAATTTTCTACAGTCACTTTTTTTATGAACATAATATTAATGTAATGGCTCTTTCGTCGGCGTCCCGGCTTTTCTTGGATATATTTTCGGTGTGTGCTTTTCCTTGTTGATCACAACAAACGATCTTTTCTGTTCATACAGATCAAATTTATACACATCCGTTACTTTTCCACCTAAAACAAAAACAGCTTTTTTCGCTTCTACCACTTCTTCTTCAATGCTGCCTGATTTATATGAAATAAATTTGCCACCAACTTTCACAAATGGTATACAGTATTCGCTAAGAGAAGACAAATTTGCCACTGCACGTGAAACACATACATCAAACTGTTCTCTGTAATCTTTATTTTTACCAAGCTCCTCCGCTCTGGCATGAACAGCAGTAATATTTTTCAGCTCCAGTTCATCAATTACCTGGTTTAAAAATTTAATCCTTTTATTTAAGGAATCTGCAAGTACCAGTTCTAAATCTGGAAATGCAATTTTAAGCGGGATTCCGGGAAATCCTGCCCCGGTTCCGAGATCTAAAATTTTAACATTATCTTTTAAATCGTATACACGACACAAAGAAAGACTGTCCAGAAAATGTTTTTCCACTACTTCATCAAATTCTGTGATTGCAGTCAGATTCATCACCTTATTGGTTTCTACCAGAAGTTCATAATATTGAAGAAACTGATTGATCTGTTTATCACTCAATTCAATCTGAAGTTCTTTTAAACCTTCTTTAAACTGTTCCAGATTATAATTCATTCTGATCTCCATTCTCTGTTTTATATGCAAATGTCCTAATTATATAAAATCCTCGTTTTTTTTAATCTGCCGACAATGTCATTAAATTTATTTTAGTCTTCCGATTTCTTCTCATGGTACTTCATCTGCTCCATATACACAAGCAGTACTGATACATCTGCCGGCGATACTCCTGAAATACGGGATGCCTGTCCGATTGAAGTTGGTGAATAAGTCTTTAATTTCTGACGTGCCTCAATTCGCAGACTTGGAACATCATCATAATTAAAGTTTTCCGGTATCTTTTTCTTTTCAAGTTTCTTAAAACTTTCCACCTGCTTCATCTGACGCTTAATGTAACCATCATACTTGATACTGATATTTACCTGCTCAGTAACTTCAGCAGGAAGATCCGGACGTTCCGGATCGATCGGTGCTAATTTATCATAATCAAGCTCCGGTCTGCGGATCAATTCTGTCAGAAATGTTCCTGTATTTAACGGAATACTGTCATAACTTTCCAGCAATTCCTGTACTTTTTTATTCGCACCAATTTTTACTTTTGCAACACGTTCAATTTCCTGCGCGATCAGCTCTTCTTTTTTGCATACCCAGTCATAACGTTCTTTTGAAATTAAACCAATTTCATAACCTTTCTTCGTCAGACGCAGATCTGCGTTATCCTGTCTTAACAGCAGGCGATATTCTGCACGTGAGGTCATCATTCGGTATGGCTCGTGGTTTTCTTTGGTCACAAGATCATCGATCAATACGCCAATATAGGCTTCTGACCGGTCTAAAACCAGAGGTTCTTTTCCTAAAATACTCATAGATGCATTGATACCTGCGATCAGTCCCTGACAAGCTGCCTCCTCATAACCGCTGCTTCCGTTAAACTGTCCACCGGAAAAAAGTCCTTTGATCTTTTTAAATTCAAGTGATGCATAAAGCTGATTCGGGTTAATGCAGTCATACTCGATCGCATATGCATTTCTTACAATTTTAACATGCTCCATTCCAGGCAGCGTGCGGTACATCTCATGCTGAACGTCCTCAGGCAGTGAAGATGACATACCTCCAACATACATTTCATTTGTATTAATGCCTTCCGGCTCAATAAAAATCTGATGACGGTCTTTGTCTGCAAATTTTACTACTTTATCCTCAATGGAAGGGCAATAACGCGGACCGGTTCCTTCAATAATTCCGGCATAAATTGGTGAACGATCCAAATTTGCACGAATGATTTCATGTGTCTTTGGATTTGTATATGTCAGCCAGCAGGAAACCTGATCAATCTGCACATCATCCGGGTTTGTTGTAAATGAAAATGGAACTACTCTCTCATCTCCCTTTTGTTCCTGCATTTTTGAAAAATCCAGAGAACGTTTATCCACTCTCGCAGGCGTTCCTGTCTTAAAACGAAACATCTCGATTCCATGCTCTTTAAGTGAATCTGTAAGATGATTTGCTGCCATAAGACCATTCGGTCCGGTATAAGTGATCATCTCGCCTGTCAGACAGCGTGCTCTCAAATACGTTCCTGTACAAAGTACAACTGCCTTACAATGATAAATTCCACCGGAAACAGTCTTTACCCCGGTAATTTTCTGAAGTTCGCCATTAACTTCTATAACCTGTCCATCTTTTTTTCCTGCATTTATATCTTCTTCTGTAACAGCAGAATTTACCGGAACCGTAATGATCTCGGCTACTTCTGCCTGTCGGATTGTAAGATGCTCTGTATTCTGAAGTGTTTTCCGCATCTCCATGCTGTAATTCACTTTATCTGCCTGTGCACGCAGGGAATGTACTGCAGGACCTTTGGATTTATTTAACATCTTAGACTGGATAAATGTCTTGTCAATATTAATCCCCATCTGTCCGCCAAGTGCATCAATCTCTCTCACAAGATGCCCTTTTGAACTTCCTCCAATATTTGGATTACAAGGCATCATCGCGATACTGTCCACACTTACTGTAAAAATAATTGTCTCCAATCCAAGCCTTGCACATGCTAATGCCGCCTCACATCCCGCATGACCTGCTCCCACAACTACCACATCATAATTTTCTTCAATCGCAGGCATCTTCTTATCCTTCTTTCTAAAAAATCTTATCAAAAAAGCCAGTACACCGGAAGAATGCTGCTCTTGCATTCTTCCAATAGTTGTCGTCCAATGGCGACAATAGTTTTTGCCAACACACCGGAAAAATGCTGCCTTTGCATTCTTCCAATAGTTGTCGTCCATTGACTTAACCATTCTTTCCAACACACCGGAAGAATGCTGCCTTTGCATTCTTCCAATAGTTGTCGTCCAATGGCGACAACTATTTGCCCAGACAAAACTTACTAAATATCTCATTCACAAGATCATCTTCGACTGCCTCACCAATGATGCTTCCCAGTTCTTCATATGCATTCATCAGATCAATAGAATAAAAATCTTCCGGCATACCGTCCATAATACTCTGCACCACTAAATTTAAACTATTCATTGCTTCCTGTAAAGCAGTTTTATGACGAATATTTGTGATATACACTTCATCATTAAATGTAACTTCTCCGGTGAAAAACATCTCACGGATTGTCTCTTCCAGTTCCCCGATCCCGGTCTGCTCCTTCGCAGAAATTGCAATCATCTTTTTATCCAGATGCTTTCTGATCGATTCACTATCAGTAACCGGAGCCAGATCCGATTTGTTTAAAAGAATGATTGCTTTTCTGTCTTTTAAAAGCTCCATAATTTCAAAATCATTTTCATCCAACTGTGTTGATGTATCCACAACATAAATCGCCAGGTCTGCATCATTTAAGTATTTTTTTGCACGATCCACGCCAATTTTTTCCACAACATCATCCGTTTTCCGGATTCCCGCTGTATCGATCACATTTAAAATAATTCCATTTAAATTGATCTGTTCTTCTAATACATCCCTTGTCGTTCCTGCAATATCAGTAACGATCGCCCGTTCTTCTCCAACAAGTGTATTTAACAGTGATGATTTTCCGGCGTTTGGTTTTCCAATGATTACCGTTGAAATACCTTCTTTTAAAATTTTTCCATTATCGCTGTTTGCAAGGAGTTTCCTGATTTCTTTACCTGCTTCTTCCACGATACCCTGAAGTGTTTTAGGATATCCATCCAGACTGATATGTTCCGGATCATCTAATGCAGATTCAATAAATGCAATCTCATGCAGTAGTTTTTCACGGACTGTTTTTACTGCAGACGAAAGAGAACCGGAAAGCTGCCGTTCTGAACTCTTTAATGCAAATTCATTTTTTGCATGAATAATATCTATGACTGACTCTGCCTGTGCGAGATCGATCCTGCCATTTAAAAATGCACGTTTTGTAAATTCACCAGGCTCTGCCGGACGCGCACCGTATTTGATCACAGTCTCAAGCACACGCTTCATGACATACACTCCGCCATGACAGTCAATCTCGACGGTATCTTCTTTTGTGTAACTTTTTGGTGCCCGCATCAGCACTACCATAACTTCATCGATCACTTCATCCTCATCTTTGATGTGACCATAATGAATCGTATGTGTCGGCATATCAGATAATTTTTTTCCGTTTTTCATAAAAAAAATCCGGTCAACAATCTGAACTGCCGCATCCCCACTGATCCTTATAATGCCGATTCCTGAACTTGACATAGCTGTTGCTATCGCAGCAATCGTATCTGTTCTCATAATCCCTCATTTCTGAGCAGCTTGTTAAACTGATCCCTCGTCTCTAATATACAAAAAAATTCGTGGACGTTTTCTTTATCCGCCACGAATTTTTCTGTGTCATTCATCACACACGGATGAAAACCTGTTTACTGTCTCTTTAATGTTACAACAACATGACGATAAGGTTCGTCTCCTTCGCTGTGTGTTGTCACAAACTTATCATTCTGCAAGGTAGAATGAATCACTCTTCTCTCATAAGGATTCATCGGCTCTAAAGAAACCGGACGTTTTGTTCTCTTTACCTTGTATGCAATATTCTTTGCAAGATTCTCTAATGTCTCTCTTCTTCTCTTGCGGTAATCTTCCGTATCAATTTTGACTTTTACAAAGCTCTCTGCATTTTTATTAACAGCAAGATTGGTCAGGTACTGGAGAGAATCTAAGGTCTGTCCTCTTTTTCCGATCAGAACGCCCATGTCATCACCTTTTAAATCAACATTGATCACATTGCTGTTTTCCTCTGCAGTCATAACGATCTCAACTTTTAAATCCATCGCTTCGAATACTTTATTTAAGAAATCTTTGATATCATCATTCACAGAATATTTCTTGCGTACTTTGATAACTGCATCTTTTCTTCCGATGCCGAGAAATCCGTTATTTCCTTTTTCAACGATCTCATATTCGATTCTGTCACTGGTTGTCCCCAGTTTTACCAGTGCTTCTGTGATTGCTTCATCGACTGTTTTTGCTGAAATTTCAATATATTCCATATCCAAAACCCCTGTCCTTTCTTATTATTTTCTGCTGTTTTTCTCATTAAAATCACGAACCATATTGGCTTTTGCAGCCATACTTCCGGCTTTTGCCTTTGCTTTTGCGGCATTTGCTTTTTCTAACTCAAGTTCACGCTGTGCCTCACTCATACCGGACTTTTTATCTTCTTTTTTCGGCTCATTGATCTGTCTTGTATTGATTTTTGCCGCATTGGAAATCTGATTTTCAGCAATTCCCATTTTTTCACGTTTTTTCTTTGCTTTCTCCTGATTCTTCTTAATGATATCCTCAAGATTGATCTTCTCAAAATGCTTATTTAAGAAGAACTGCTGAACACTTCGAACTACCGCACCGGCGATCCAGTAAATACCAAGACCTACAGGAACTGTAAAACACATTACAAATGAGAAGATCGGCATTGTACGGTTCATCATCTTCATCTGCTGTGCAGCCATATCATTTTCATTATTGCCATTAGATGGAGCAGCCTGTGGCATCAGCTTGATATTAAGTACCTGAGTCAGATAAGAAACGATCGGTACAAGCAGCGCTAAAACTACAAATAAAAAGTTATGTGATGCAAAATTAGATGTCATAACCTGCCATGGTGTATCTGAAATATTCAGTCCCAGAAAGTTATTTACATGTGAAACTGTATCATATGTTGCATTAATGGTATCCGTTAAAGAAGGAAATGCACTCTTTAAAGTATCCCATCCATTCGAATTCATTTTATATAAAACATCAACAATAGAGTTAGAAAGTGCAGTCGGATCTGATACTGTAAAGTCTGCTGCCGGCTGTGTCATAACTCTTAAATCTGTAACGAGCTGCGTCATCTTATCCTGATAACCGCTTGTTGCCATAATTCCATCAACCAGTGCAGAGAAATTGTTCTTTACACCGGATACATATGCCGGAACATTCAAAAATACACGGTAAAGTGCAAACAGTAATGGCATCTGGATCAGCATCTGAACACAGCTTCCCATCATGGAAACACCATATTTTTCGTATACTGCCTGTGTTTCTTCCTGCATTGCCATCATAGATGCCTGATCTTTTTTTCCATTATATTTTTTCTGGATTGCCTGTAATTCAGGCTGCATCTTCTGTGATAATTTTGAGAACTTCTGCTGTTTGTAAGTTAACGGGAATAAAATCGCATAAATTACGATTGTAAAAATGATGATAGAAAGACCAACATTCTCAATACCAATCATTGACATCAACGCATAAATACCATTCATTACCCAGCCAAGTACTTTGGCGATCGGTCCTAAAATAGCACCATTGTATGCTGTTAATAACATATCTGACACTTGTAAATACCTCCGCTATGGAACTGGATCATATCCACCTTTTGAAAAAGGATTACATCTTAAAATTCTCCATAAAGCAAGTGCTCCTCCTTTTATTGCCCCATATTTTTCAACTGCCTCTAAACCATATAGAGAACATGTCGGACAATACGGACACTTTGTCGTTTTCATTGGAGAAAGATATTTTCTATAAAACTTAATTAAAGCAATTAATATTTTTTTCAAAATGATTCCATCTTCTTTTTTTCTGAAATTAACGATTGATTACTTTGTGAAGACCTCCAAGATGCAACAGGGCACTTTCTGTTTCATGATAACTGATATCACGTGCCGTGCTTCTTGCGATGACTACAATATCCAAACCATTATTGAACATGTCTTCATGTAGTCTGTAGCTTTCCCGGATCAGCCGGGTCAGATGATGTCTGATAACACTGTTTCCAACTTTTTTACTGACGGATATGCCAAGACGATTTCCTTCTGTATGATTTTCCAGAACATACATTACCAGATAACGGTTCGCATAGGATTTTCCCTGTCTGTACACTTTCTGGAAATCACTGTTCTTTTTTAATGATTCCGAAAACTTCATCCTAGTATGCCCTTTCTGATTATTTACCTAAGGCACCAATTACCTTCTGTCTGTTTTGAAGGTCTGCTTACTTCTCTTATAAAATATCTTTGTATGAACAAATAGGTGGTACAAAATGCACCACCTCATTATTCATCCATTCTTCTTAAGGAAAGAAAAGACCACAAAAATGTGGCCTATGCTGATAATTTCTTTCTACCTTTTAATCTTCTAGCAGCCAATACTTTTCTTCCGCCTGCTGTGCTCATTCTGCTTCTGAAGCCATGAACTTTTGATCTCTGTCTTTTCTTCGGCTGAAATGTCATCTTCATGTTATATCCACCTCCTCTGCCTGGCATTCACCATCATCCAAAAATGACGGTGCGATAGAAAACGTCCTAAGACGCATATTCTCAGTTAAAAAACATCATTTTCAATTATAACAGAAAAATGTTTCAAGTCAAGCACTAAAATTCTGGTTGATTGGATTTTACTTATCTACATTTCAACATTTATCCATTTGTGGAAAATGTTGACCACTATATATATAAGGAAGAAACTCTATCTTTCTATATCTTGTTATTTGCATTTCCACAGTTATCCCCCTGAAATGTTAAAAAATGTGGGTTAAAGAATGCCGATTTTTAGCGGGTTTGCAAAGTTATCCCCAATTTGTGGATAACTTGTGGATATTTTCTGGATAATCCACGGATAATGTGTTAATAAACAGTATAACCCCTTGTATTTAGCGGTCTATAACTTTTTTCGACTTATTCACACATATTTTTTTTTATTTCTACAAATTTTTATTATTCAGGCTCTCTATTTTGCCCAAATCGGGATTTTTTTGCATTTACCCTAACTTGAAATACCCTGTACAAACTTTTCATTGATAAAAGCAAAAAAATAGTGTAGGATAGAACTATGTAGGATTTTTTATGATAGGCGTTAATGTGGAAAACTATCCACATGCAGATGAAAATACTCTTTTCATTAGAAAACAACGCAAAAATGAGGATTAAAATGGATAAAATTTTAGAAAAATGGGACGAGATTCTCTCAACCGTCAAACATGAACATGATATCAGCGATATTTCTTTTGATACCTGGATACGTCCGCTCGAAGTTTACGGTGTTGAGGGTAATACATTATATATACTGGTTCCATCTGAACAAATGACCCTGAGCTATATCTCAAAAAAATATTATCTTCCTTTAAAGGTAACGATCGCAGAGCTTACAGGAACAGAATACGAGATTCAGTTCATTCTGCCGGAACAGACAAAAAATATCCGTACCGGCAATAACAGTGTACCGAAAAAAAATGCACTTTCCGAAAAAGCGGACAGATCTAATCTTAATCCGAACTATACCTTTGACACTTTTGTCGTCGGCAGCAATAACCGTTTTGCCCAGTCGGCGTCACTTGCCGTTGCCGAATCTCCGGGCGAAGCATACAATCCACTTTATATTTATGGAGGACCTGGACTTGGAAAAACTCACCTTATGCATTCCATCGGTCATTTTATATTAGAAAGAAACCCGAATGCAAAAGTACTTTACGTTACATCCGAGGAATTTACCAACGAAGTAATTGAATCAATTCGAAGTGGTAATGCCTCAGCAATGAACAAATTACGTGAAAAATATCGTACGATCGATGTACTGATGGTCGATGACGTTCAGTTTATCATCGGTAAAGAAAGTACGCAGGAAGAATTTTTCCATACATTTAATGCACTCCACTCTGCCGGCAAACAGATTATCTTAACATCTGATAAACCACCAAAAGACATGGAAACTTTAGAAGACCGGATTCGATCTCGTTTCGAATGGGGTCTTATTGCTGATATCGGAACGCCGGATTATGAAACACGTATGGCGATCCTCCGGAGAAAAGTCGAAGCAGACGACATGAAACTCAGTGATGAGATTTTAAATTATATTGCAACGAACATCAAATCAAACATCCGTGAACTTGAGGGTGCCTTAAACAAACTTCTGGCTTATTCCAATCTTGAAAAGACTGATATCACGATGGAAATCGCCATGAAAGAACTTCAGAATATTATTACACCGGACAAGCCAAGAGAGATCACACCTCAACTGGTAATCGAAGTTGTCACTGAACACTTCAATATCTCGCTGGATCAGATGATCTCCAAAAACAGAAGTAACGAAATCGCAAGACCAAGACAGATTGCAATGTACCTCTGTAAAAATATGACTGACATACCACTTGATTCGATCGGACAGTTACTTGGGGGAAGAGATCATTCCACCATTATTCATGGTATCAAAAAAATTGCCGACGAGTATGAATCAAACGAAAATACACGCAATTTAATAGAAACTATCAAGAAAAAGATCAATCCTAACTAAAGTTATCAAGGTTTTTCGAAGTTATACACGAAAAATTGTGGATATCTTGTTAAATTAAAGTGAATTCCGTATGGACAAGTCTCATTTTCATGTTTAAAACCTGTTTATGGCATTTATGAGCTTCATCCTCAATTCACATCATTTCAAGATAATTTCCGCATGGTTTTCACAGGGTTATACCACCTCAAATTTTTTTGAGCCCCTTGAAAATTAAGGTTTTGTGCGGTTATCAACTTATTAACAGCCTCTAAGACGACTACGGCGGATTTCTATTTATTTTTTTATGAACACGTTTTGGCGAGCCACTACGTTTCACCAGGAAGGAGTTATCTACAACATGAAATTAATTTGTTCTAAATCTAATCTGTTACATGGCGTTAATATTGTTTCAAAAGCAGTTCCTACCAGAACGACCATGGCAATATTAGAATGTCTTCTGATTGATGCTTCTGCAAATGAGATTAAACTTACCGCTAATGATATGGAACTTGGAATTGAAACTAAGATTGAAGGTGAGATTGCAGAACGCGGAGTAATCGCACTGGATGCAAAAATCTTTTCTGAGATTGTCCGTAAACTTCCGGACAGTGATGTCACGATCGAAACAGATGCATCTTTTAAAACAACGATCACCTGTGAAAAAGCAAAATTTAACATTGTCGGTAAATCCGGTGATGATTTTTCCTATATCCCATATATTGAACGTAACGAACCTATCATTATGTCCCAGTTCACCTTAAAAGAAGTCATTCGTCAGACAATTTTTTCAATTGCTGATAATGATAACAACAAGTTAATGACAGGTGAATTGTTTGAAATCGAAGAAAATGACCTTAAAGTTGTTTCTCTCGACGGTCATCGTATTTCAATCCGTAACATCGAACTGAAAAATAATTATTCTCACAAGAAAGTTGTCGTTCCGGGAAAAACACTTCAGGAAGTCAGCAAAATTCTTCCTGGAAGTGCAGAAGACGAAGTATCTATTTTTCTGACAGACAACCACATTGTTTTTGAGTTTGAGAATACGACAGTTGTTTCACGTCTGATCGAAGGAGAATATTTTAAGATCGAACAGATGTTGTCTTCCGACTATGAAACAAAAGTTAAAATTAACAAACGCGAACTGTTAGACTGTATTGACCGTGCGACTCTTCTTGTCAAAGAAGGAGATAAAAAACCGATCATCATGAATATCACAGATGATTCCATGGAACTGAAGATCAATTCATTTATTGGTTCCATGAATGAAGATATTGATATAGCCAAAGAAGGAAAAGATATCCTGATCGGATTCAATCCGAAGTTTTTCATTGACGCATTAAGAGTCATTGACGAAGAGGAAGTTACACTGTACATGGTCAATCCAAAGGCTCCATGTTTTATCAAAGATGATGAAGGTACATTTATTTACCTGATTCTTCCGGTTAACTTCAATGCAGCTGCAAACTAATCATTTTTTGATTGATATTGCCGTAAGGCGATAGAAAGGAATTCCATGATAGAGATTCAGATCAGAGAATCAGATGAATTTATAAAACTTGGACAGGCTTTGAAAAAAGCCGGTCTGGTGGAATCCGGGGTTGACGCAAAATTTGTCATCCAGGATGGTTTAGTAAAAGTTAATGGCGAAACAGAATATCAGCGTGGAAAAAAAATCCACGATGGTGATGTGATTTCCTACAACGGAGAAACGGTGAAAGTCTCAAAATGATCATTCAATCCATTGAATTGAACAATTTCCGCAATTATGAAAATCTCCAGATTTCGTTTGATGAAGGGACTAATATTTTATTTGGTGATAATGCGCAGGGAAAAACCAATATCTTAGAAGCTGCTTACTTAAGTGGAACTACCAAATCCCACAAGGGAAGCAAAGATAAAGAGATGATCAGGTTTGGAACAAACGAAGCACACCTTCGGACTATGGTTTTAAAAAAAGGCAAACAATATCAGATTGACATGCATTTAAAACACAACCGTTCCAAAGGAATCGCTGTAAATAAAATACCAATGAAAAAAGCGAGTGAGCTTTTTGGAATATTGAACATCGTATTTTTTTCGCCAGAAGATCTGAATATCATAAAAAATGGTCCATCAGAGCGCAGACATTTTCTGGATGCTGAGTTATGTCAGTTAGATAAGATCTATTTATCTGATCTGTCGAACTATAATAAAATTCTGAATCAACGCAATAAACTGTTAAAAGATATGGTTTATCGTCCTGAATTATCGGATACACTTCCGGTATGGGATATGCAGCTTATTGATACCGGGAAAAAAATCATCAGGCGTAGGGAACAGTTTGTAAAAGAACTAAATGAAATTGTTCATGAAATACACTACCGGATATCAGGTGGGAAGGAAGAACTTTTTCTGTCCTATGAACCAAGTGTTTCGGCAGATATGATGGAGCAGGAGATAGAGCGGGTAAGGCAGCGTGATCTGAAAATGTGTCAGACATCCGTAGGACCACACCGTGATGATCTGCTTTTTTCCATTGCAGGTGTTGATATCCGTAAATTTGGTTCACAGGGGCAGCAGAGAACCTCTGCACTCTCTTTGAAGTTATCCGAGATAGAGCTGGTGAGAAAATCAATTCATGATACTCCGGTACTTTTACTGGATGATGTTTTATCAGAGTTGGACAGCAATCGTCAGAATTATTTGTTAAACAGTATATGTGATACCCAGACAATTATTACCTGTACCGGTTTGGATGAATTTATCCGTAACCGGTTCGAAATCAATAAGGTTTTTGAGGTAATAAGTGGTCAGGTATTTGAAAAAGGTCAAGTTATAGAAAGGCAAGGTTAGCAGAATGGCAACAGAAAAAATTGAAAATCCAAATGAATACGGAGCTGACCAGATCCAGATTCTGGAAGGACTTGAAGCAGTTCGTAAAAGACCAGGTATGTATATCGGCAGTACATCGGCGAGAGGACTCCATCATTTGGTCTATGAGATTGTAGATAATGCCGTGGATGAGGCACTTGCCGGATATTGCAAAAACATAGAGGTTACCATCAACCCGGACAATTCCATTACAGTTGAAGATGACGGGCGTGGTATTCCGGTTGGAATGAATCATAAAGCTGGAAAATCAGCACTTGAGGTTGTATATACGGTTCTTCATGCAGGCGGAAAATTCGGCGGTGGAGGATATAAAGTATCCGGTGGCCTGCACGGAGTAGGTGCGTCAGTTGTAAATGCGCTTTCCACCAAACTTTGTGTTGAAGTATACAAAGAGGGACAGGTTTATTTCCAAAGTTACCATATCGGAAAACCGGACGAACCGGTCAAAGTAATCGGAACCTGTGATTCGGAAAAACACGGCACGAAGGTTACATTCCATCCGGATCCTGAGATTTTCGAGGAGACCGTTTATGATTACGACACTTTAAAACAGCGTCTTCGTGAAACAGCATTTTTAACAAAAGGACTTCGCATTGTACTTACGGATACCAGAGAAGAATCGCATCATTGTCATGAGTTCCATTATGCCGGTGGTATCAAGGAATTTGTCACTTACTTAAACCGCAGCAAGGAGGCATTGTACCCGGATGTCATTTACTGTGAGGGAACCAGGGATGGTGTGTATGTCGAAGTTGCCATGCAGCACAATGATTCCTACAACGATGCGACCTACAGTTTTGTAAATAACATCATTACGCCGGAAGGTGGTACGCACCTCGCCGGATTCCGTAATGCGCTGACGAAAACATTTAATACTTACGCGAGAGCAAATAAGATTTTAAAAGATTCGGAACCAGCACTGACCGGTGACGATATCCGAGAGGGACTGACTGCGATCATCAGTATCAAGATTGAGGAGCCGCAGTTTGAGGGACAGACAAAACAGAAACTCGGAAACAGCGAGGCGCGTGGAGCAGTGGATTCCGTGGTAAGTGAGCAGCTCACATATTTCTTAGAGCAGAATCCTGCAGTTGCAAAGAGTATCTGTGAAAAATCTCTGCTTGCGCAGCGTGCGAGAGAGGCAGCGAGAAAAGCGCGTGACCTGACCAGAAGAAAAACAGCCTTGGAAGGTACTTCCTTACCTGGAAAACTTGCAGACTGTTCGGACAAAGATCCGAAAAACTGTGAGATCTTTATCGTCGAGGGAGATTCCGCGGGTGGTTCTGCAAAGACAGCAAGAAGCCGTGCAACACAGGCAATTCTTCCTTTGCGTGGTAAAATCCTGAACGTGGAAAAAGCGAGACTGGATAAAATTTACGGCAATGCCGAGATCAAAGCAATGATCACTGCATTTGGTACCGGAATTCATGAAGACTTTGATATTTCCAAGCTGCGTTATGACAAGATCATTATTATGACGGATGCCGATGTCGATGGTGCTCATATTGCGACACTGATGCTGACATTTTTATACCGTTTTATGCCGGAACTCATCAAGCAGGGGCATGTATATCTTGCAACTCCGCCGCTTTACAAGATTGAGAAAAATAAAAATATCTGGTATGCGTACGATGACGCTGAATTAAACAATATCCTGATTGAGATCGGACGTGATGGCAATAACAAAATCCAGCGTTACAAAGGACTTGGAGAGATGGATGCCGAGCAGCTCTGGGAGACGACTATGGATCCGGAAAAACGTATTTTAAAACGTGTCATGATCGATGAGGAAAATTCTTCGGAGATTGATGTGACATTTACGACTTTGATGGGTGACAAGGTAGAACCGAGACGTGAGTTTATCGAGGAAAATGCAAAGTATGTACAGAATCTGGATATTTAACAGATAGGTGCAGCCGGATTTTTAGAAGATGTGATCCGTTTGCAGAAGTTCGGATGACAGAGACGAGTTAGAAATGGAGAAGAAATCAGATGGATGATAAAATTTTTGATCAGATTCATGACGTCGATTTGAAAAAAACGATGGAAACATCCTATATCGATTATGCCATGAGTGTTATCGCGCAGCGTGCGCTCCCTGATGTAAGGGATGGTTTAAAACCGGTACAGCGCCGTGTGCTTTACTCAATGATAGAGCTGAACAATGGTCCGGATAAGCCGCATCGTAAATGTGCGCGTATCGTCGGTGATACGATGGGTAAATACCATCCGCACGGAGACAGTTCTATTTATGGAGCTCTTGTAAATATGGCACAGGAGTGGTCGACCAGATATCCGTTAGTTGACGGTCATGGAAACTTTGGTTCCGTGGACGGTGACGGCGCGGCTGCCATGCGATATACGGAGGCACGTCTCAGTAAAATTTCCATGGAAATGCTTGCCGATATTGGAAAAGACACCGTTGATTTCGTTCCAAACTTTGATGAGACGGAGAAAGAACCTACCGTTCTGCCATCCCGTTATCCGAACCTTTTAGTAAACGGAACTACCGGTATTGCCGTTGGTATGGCAACAAATATTCCGCCGCACAACCTGCGCGAAGTCATCAATGCCGTAGTAAAGATCATTGACAACAAAGTCGAGGAGGACCGCGATACCGATATCGAAGAATTACTCTCTATCGTCAAGGGACCGGACTTCCCTACCGGAGGCATGATTCTTGGAACAGCCGGAATCAATGAGGCTTACCGTACCGGACGTGGAAAAGTCCGTGTGCGTGCAATTACAGATATAGAACCAATGCAAAACGGCAAAAACCGTATCGTGGTAACCGAACTTCCGTATATGGTCAACAAAGCAAGACTGATCGAAAAAATCGCAGAGTTAGTGCGTGATAAGAAAGTAGACGGGATCACAGATCTTCGTGATGAGTCAGACCGTCAGGGTATGCGTATCTGTATTGAACTCCGTCGTGATGTCAATCCAAATGTAGTACTTAATTTACTTTACAAACATACACAGCTTCAGGATACATTTGGCGTGATCATGTTAGCGCTTGTCAATAACGAGCCGAAGGTATTAAACCTCTACGACATGTTAAAGTATTACCTGATCCATCAGGAAGAGGTTGTTACCAGAAGAACCAAATATGAATTAAATAAAGCCGAAGAGCGTGCCCACATTTTAGAGGGCTTGCTGATCGCACTTGACAATATCGATGAAGTCATCAGCATTATAAGGAGCAGCCAGAATACACAGGAAGCAAAATCACGTTTGATGGAGCGTTTCTCCTTAAGCGATGCACAGTCACAGGCAATTGTAGATATGCGTCTGCGTGCACTGACCGGTCTGGAACGCGAGAAACTCGAAGCAGAGTATGCAGAGCTGATGGACCGCATTGCAGAACTGCGTGCAATTTTGGCAGACAAGAAAAAACTGCTCGGCGTGATCCGTACGGAGATTCTGCTTATTGCGGATAAATACGGCGATGACAGAAGAACATCGATCGGATTTGACGAGTACGACATTTCTATGGAGGATCTGATTCCGGTAACCAATACCGTCATTACCATGACAAAATTGGGTTACATTAAGCGTATGAGCCTTGACAATTTCCGTGCACAGAACCGTGGCGGTAAGGGAATCAAGGGAATGGAGACGATCGATGACGATTACATCGAAGAACTTTTGATGACAACATCCCATCACTATATGATGTTCTTTACCAATACCGGGCGTGTATATCGCATCAAGGCTTATGAGATTCCGGAGGCAAGCCGAACAGCAAGGGGAACTGCAATTGTAAATCTGCTCCAGCTCCAGCCGGGTGAAAAGATTACGGCAGTCATCCCGATCCGTGAATATACAGAAGGACATTTCCTGTTCATGGCAACAAAGAAAGGTATCGTAAAGAAAACACCGATCACCGATTATGCAAATGTCAGAAAGACAGGACTTGCTGCGATCAGTTTAAGGGAAGATGATGAGCTGATCGAGGTGAAAAAGACTGACAATAATCAGGATGTTTTCTTAGTGACCAAATACGGTCAGTGTATCCGGTTTAAAGAGACAGATGTAAGAAAAACAGGTCGTACTTCCATGGGAGTCATCGGTATGAATCTTACGGATGGGGATGAAGTTATCGGTATGCAGATGCAGTCTCAGGGTGATGCACTTATGATCGTATCGGAAAAAGGTCTTGGAAAATGTACACTGATCTCCGAATTTACCACGCAGAACCGTGGCGGTAAGGGTGTAAAATGTTATAAGATCACCGAAAAGACTGGAAATATTGTCGGCGTGAAAGCGGTAAACCAGGACAATGAACTGATGCTGATCACCACCGAAGGAATTATTATCCGTATCAAAGTCAGTGATACAACATTACTCGGAAGAATTACTTCCGGTGTCAAACTCATCAACTTAGACGAGAATGTCACGGTGGCAAGTATCGCAAAAGTGCGTGAGGATAAGAGTCTGATCGACAATGCAGACACATCCGAACTGCTCAGTGAGGAGGAAGAAAAGGAAAGTGCAGCCATCGCTGCGGAAAATGCAAAAAAGGCATCTGTAGAAAATACAGAGACAGACGACGAGCTGATGAAAGAACTGTTAGAGCGCGCAGAGGCTGATGGTTCCGAGGATGAGGAAGAATAGATAACCGTATAGTGAAGAAAGGGCAGAAGCTGAATGGAAAAAACAGTGTATGAACTAATGCATGGCGAAAAGATAGTAGCAGACATTGGGACGAACGGAGTATGCACAGTTTTGGACAGGGCGTTTCTGCCCTTTTCAATTTATCTGGAGGATACAGCAGAAAATGATGATCTCGATATCCGCATGGATAACCTCACAAATTTTTATTACTGGTGTGCAACCCGTGTTCTGACACTTGACCGTGTCTATGCAAAGGAAATTTTAAACAGTATCGGAGCACTGCAGGCGCAGACCGACCGTGACCGTGCCAAAATAGCGCTGTCCTATCACTGTCTGTCACTGACTGATATTTTCTGGGTCAGGGAAAAAGGGGAGAATATCACATTTGCGCAGATCAATCTTTTTGAAAATCATCTGGATAATGCACTTGTAGATATTTCCCTGCGCGGAAAACAGATGACAGTAGAGAACAGTTACCTGATCGCGGACGATCTTTCAACCAACGGTGTGTTTCCAAAAGCGTGGATCAGGGAAAAAAATTTGTTTTCCCTTTTGAAAGATGGAAACAGCAGGGCTGTGGAAAATGAAATCCTCGCAAGTAAGATCTGCCGCTGTTTTGACTGCAGACAGGTGCTCTATGAGGAAAGTATGTTTGACGGACAGAAAGTTTCAAAAAGCAGGATCATTACGTCGGTGGATTACAGCATGGTATCAATGGAGGCATTTGAAATCTATGCAGCAAATCATGACATTCACGTTATGGATTTCGTGTTAAAGCTGGATGCATATTCCTACTACATGATGAACCTGCTCGATTACCTAATTGGTAACACGGACCGCCACTGGGGAAACTGGGGATTTCTGGTGGACAACCGCACAAACCAGCCGGTACGCCTGTTTGATCTGATGGATCTCAACCAGACTTTTTTGGCATATGATACGCCAGATGGTGCAAACTGCATGACTACCGGAAACCGGAAAATGTCACAGCGTGAGGCTGCGGTGGAAGCAGTAAAAAATATCGGACTGAATCAGAAGGATGAGATCAAAGACGAGTGGTTCAAAGGCAGGGAAAAAGAGAGGGAGATGTTCTGGTGCAGATTTGGAATATTAAAGGAACAATGAAAAGCGTAAAAATCTGAAGTTGCAAAGAGCGTGGGTTATGGAACAAAAGACAATGGAAGTAGTATTAAAATATTACAGGGAGAAGTATCACCTGAGGCAGGAAGATATCTGCAGAGGAATCTGTTCTGTTACCACTTTGTCGAGATTGGAACAGGGGAACAGGGAAGTCGATTCACTTCTTGGACAGACACTGCTTGGAAGGATTGGAAAAGAAGTCACTCTGTTTGAAACAATTTTGAGTGAACAAGATTACGAATTGTGGAAAATGAGGGAGCAGATTGAAAAATCTGTGGAAAACAATCAGGTAAAAACTGCGAAAAAGAAGATTAGAGAATACCGGGGAGTCATGCCACAGGATGAATCTGTACATGAACAATATTGTCTTTATCAGGAAGCACGTACCATGATCGCAGAAAAGAATACTGGAAGCAGTTTGTGTGGGATTTTAGAAAAAGGAATCTGTCTCACAATTCCTGAGTTTAGGAAATCAATGGAAAAGGTGCGTCTGTACAGTCCGGTTGAGATTGAGATGATACTGCTGCTCATAAACTATGATTCGCCGAAGACAGAGATGGCAGAACAGGAATTATTAAATATTTTAGCGTATGTCAGTGGGTATCAGTCCGGGAGCAAAAAAGAAAAAGTCAGTACGGATATTTTTTTAGAGCTGATCTCCATACAACAGAGAAAAAATGATTACAGAAAAATTATGTTTTACACAGAAAAAGCGATTCAATGTATCAGTGAGGGAGCGGGTTTTTATCATCTTGCAGACATCTATTTTCTGCGGGCAAAAACGAGAGAAAAGCTCACGCCAAAAAATACGGATAAAAATATGCTGTTAAAGAAAGCGATGGAAGAATGTAAGATTGCTGCGTGTCTGTATCAGTTGGAGGGGCAGGATGAAAAGGCACGGGATGCAGAAAAGTATGGTGAGGGATTAGTATGTCAAACTACAGAGCCGGAGATATAATACGGATGACAAGAGAGTTTGTTGGAATGTCCAGGGAAGAACTGAGTGATGAGATTTGTTCGGTACAGACATTGTATCGTATCGAGAGCGGAAAGACCCGCGTAAAAAGAGAACTGTATGCAAGACTCATGGCAAAAATGGAGCGTGTACCGGAAAAGAGCTATGCCATCTGTGTTGGGAAGAACTTAGAACTGTTAGAGGAACGAAAACTTTTTGAGCAGGCAATGCAGAATTATGACTATGAAAAAGCAGATTTATATTTAGGCAGGATGAAAGAGAAAGCGGATGATAATGTGATCACCAGGCAGTATCTTTTAAAGTCAGAAGCATTGATGGACTATTACTGCAAAAGAAGTGACAATCAGACAACAATCGAAAAATTGCAGGAGGCAGTCCGGCTGACACTTCCGGATTATGAGGAATGTCTGAAAAAAGATTTCCCGTTTACCGAACAGGAAATCATGAATCTGATGAGCCTTGCAAATGCTTATGCACATGCCGGGGATGTGGATGAGGCGGTGTATATTTTTGAGAGACTGCTGCAATGCTTGCAAAAGGACTATATTTTTGGAAAATATGCAGAACATATGAAACTTATTATTTTGCGAAATTTATCGGTTGCGTATATTGAAAAACGACAATATCATAAGGCAATTACACTCAATGAAAAATGTTTGAATATGGCAAAAGAAAACGATGAAGGGAAGGAACTGCATATTCTTTTGAGTGACAGAGCTTGTATTCTAAAAAAACAGAATGAGTGTGGACAGATAAATCGTGGAGAATTATGTATGGCGGAAAAATATTTAAAGCAGGCATATCTTTTAGCTTGTGCCAGAAGAGATAATAAAATGGCAGGAAGGTTAAAAGAAGTTTATCAGCATATGTTTGAAAAAGATTTAAATTAAAACTCGTTATAGTCCCAAATGGTATCGCCACTTAATGTAGATATATAAAAAAGAGTTTTTTGTTGTGGGTAATTTTTTAAATTAAATAGTAAACATAAAAACGACAATATAATTATAGCCTTTTTTAGAAAGTAATAGAAATTTTTCATAAAACTAGATACTCCTGTAAATCTTATTTCGATTTAATATATTACAAAAATAAGCAAAAAGACCATACCATAACTGGAAAATAATGTTTTCCAGTTATGGTATGGTCTGAAAAAATAAAATCATGTATCATAAATATGTAATTATAAAAATTGTTTGCAAAACAGGGGGGAGGGGGGAAAACAAATGAGAAAAAAATTATTTTCAAAACAATTAGTCTGTTGTATGATGGTATTAGTAATGGTATTTGGGATGACAAATACTGCAAGTGCATGGACTGCAAGATATGCAAGGTGTCCAAGGTGTGGCGTATCAAATAAAAGTTATGGATTTGAGGGAAGAATATATACAGATACATTAAATTATGGTCCGGGGAAAACATGTCCAGTATGTAACATTGTTGTACCGGTAGGAAGCAAACATTATGTAGATGTAATATATGATAGATATTATTTTTTATGTAATGGAGCAAAGTGTTCTGGATTAAGTATTGAGAATCGAAAGTATACTATTTTGGTTGAATCTGATAGACAACATTGGCAAAAGTAGAAAGGAATGTTGATATGGATGTAGGATCAATTCAAAGTAAAGTCACAAGAGGGAACTATTTCAATTCTAAAAAATCTGTGACTTTAGCAGGTGAGCAGGAGTTTTTGCCGGAAAATAAAGATGCAGGGCAGCAGTCTGGAATCAGCCATTGGACATATACGACTGTTTCCAATTCATCTGTTCACAATCCGATGCAGGATAAACTGCAGTCTGAGAGTGAACAGATTCAGGATGATGGAGTAAAAGACTTATTTCAGCAGATGGTAAATTCATATAAAAATCTGAACCTGAATCTGGTTGAATCTGAGGAAGAGTGTAAAGCGACTGAAGTGGCAAAAGATGGCGACCAGAATAAAAATAATATCATCAATGTAGATAGAAAAGTTATTTTATCTATGAAACAAAGCCAGGAATATGCAGAACGGGTCAATCATATTTTACAGAATGCAAATGAAGTGACAAGCGGATTTATCGAAGACTGTATACAGCATGCAAAAGAACTTTCAGACGATGAGACAATCTGTACGGTAGGAAAAATTGAGACAAAGCTCATAGATAATGGTGGCAAACCGGCATTGGTCACATCCGTGCATTTTGAATATACATCGAAACATTCGGATGAAGTGAAAGAACACAGATGGGACGGAAATGTGGAAAACCTGAAAAAAGAATATATGCAGAAAATAGCGAAAAAATTTGAGGACAGAGTGGAAGAATTGTTAAGAGACAGGGAAAAACATTGATAAGTTATCAAAACAAGACACGAAAAAACAGGGTGGCAGCACCCTGTTTTTTTTCCATCCACCGACCCAAACCGACCACTTACCGCAAATCAGTAGAAAACGTCTAAGCCATTGCCTATAATGACATCAGAAAGGAGGAAGTGAGAAAATGCAAATAGAAATAAAACTCGATGAATCCTGCAAAGAACCTAAAATCATCATCCATACAGACAAGATGACCGAAGAAGTATCGCAGATCGTAAAGCTGCTGTCGGAGGAAAAACCGGAAGTCTTTGCGGCGATTCACGAGAATGGCGAAATCATTTTGTTAGAACAGACGGAAATAATACGGATCTATGCAGAAAATGACAGGGTATATGCAAAGACAAAAGACGGCAGCTACCGGTTAAAGGCAAGACTGTATGAGTTGGAGGAGAGACTGAACAAAAAAATGTTTATCCGCATCTCCAATTCTGAGATCATTAACCTGAAAGAAGTAAAAAAATTTGACTTAAGTTTTTCAGGGACGATCTGTGTTTCGATGTCAGACAAAACAGCAACGTATGTTTCAAGGCGTTACGTCAGAAAAATCAAACAGGTATTGGGATTATAGAAATGGTGGTGTGTGTGAAAAATATATTTTTCACACACAGGAATGGAGGTTATCATGAAAAAAAGAATTTTATGCAGAGCGCTTATAGGTGCGCCGATCGGTCTGGCAATCAGTACTGCAATCACAATTTTTTCTTCACTCATATACGGTGACGGAAATTATTATCCGGTCGTCCCGGCATTGGTGGAGCAGTGTGGAAATGAAATCAATGCGGTCGTGGCACAGATGGTGGCATCTTTACTGTATGGTGCGGTCTGGGCGGGCGCGTCCGTGATATGGGAGATGGATGACTGGAGCCTGCTGCGGCAGACAGTGACTCATCTGCTGGCAGGTTCGATTGCAACATTTCCGGTTGCATATCTGATGTATTGGATGAAACATAGCATTGCAGGGGTCGTTGTGTATTTTGCGATATTTATCGGAATCTATGTTGGAATCTGGATCACATTATACAGCAGGACAAAGAGAGAGGTCACAAAGCTGAATGAAAAAGTAAGTTTACAAAACCGGTAAGAGATCTGTTTTTTATTGCAAAACACCGCTCCATTTGCAGGTATTTTTCTAAAAAAAGAAATGATACATTGAAGAAAATGAGAAACTTGCAGGAGGGAGGCTGCTGTATGGAACACAGGTTCTTACGGCAGCAAGGCAGAAAATGGAGAAAAATATAAAATTTGAACAGAACACACCGCTGTGGGATAACAGTCTTTCGTTGGAAGAACGTCTTGATTATCTGACAGGAGCACTGACACTCGAAGAAAAAATACACTGTCTTACAACCGGATGTCCGGACATTCCACGTCTTGGAATCCATGCAACTTATATGGGCGGAGAGGCTGCGCACGGAATTGAGGCAAGACATGACCAGGCATTTAATAAAGGAGAGCCGGAACCGACAACAGCTTTTACCCAGCCGATCGGTATGAGCGCGAGTTTTGACAGGGAGCTGATCAGAGAATGTGGGCGTGCTGTGGGTGAGGAAGCCAGAGCTTTGTATACAAGAAACGGTGGAGGCGGACTCTGCCGCTGGGCGCCGACGATCGATATGGAGCGTGATCCAAGATGGGGAAGAACTGAAGAATCATACGGTGAAGATCCATATCTGACCGGGGAGATGGCAGGCGCATATATCCGCGGTATGCGTGGAGAAGATCCGTTTTATATCCGCTGTGGTGCGACGTTAAAACATTTTTACGCAAACAACGTGGAAAAAGACCGGATTAAGATTTCATCTTCTGTGGACCGGAGAAATAAAAACGAATATTATTTAAAACCTTTCAAAAAGGCGATCATGGAGGGCGGTGCGGAGGCAGTCATGACATCCTACAATGAGATCAATGGAATCCCTGCGATTGTCAATGATGAGGTACGTCATGTTTTAAAGGGCACTTATGGGCTGCCGGGACATGTGGTCTGTGACGGTGGTGATTTTTCACAGACAGTAAACGACCATCATTTTTACCGGACACATGGTGAGACACTGGCAAATGGATTAAAGGCGGGCATTGACTGTTTCACGGATGATGGCGAACTTGTTTATGCCGCTGCAAGAGAGGCATTGGATAATGGCTGGATCACCGAAAAAGATATTGATGAATCAGTGCGCAATTCTTTCCGGACAAGGATAAGGCTTGGAATGTTTGATAAAGAGGGCGATTGCCCATATCAGAACATGGGGGAAGAACATATCAATAATCAGGAACACAAGGAACTTGCCCGTAAAATGGCAGATGAAGCGGTTGTTCTTCTGAAAAATGAAAACGGCATACTTCCTCTGGATGAAAAAGCAGAAAAAAAGATAGCAGTGGTTGGTCCACTCGCAGATGTTTGGTACAAGGACTGGTACTGTGGTATTCCACCGTATGCGGTGACGGTTTTGGATGGAATCCGGGAAGTATTTCCTAATGCAGAAATCAGTCATGAAACAGGACTTTCTGAGATTCAAATTTATCTGACAGATCAAAATGGTGAAAAATGTTATGTGGGACTGGATCAAAACAGCCGATTAAAACTGGTAAAAAAAGAACAGGCAGAAACCTTTATTTTCAATGACTGGGGATGCGGCAGCATGACACTGGTGGCAAAAAGCAATGGCATGTTTGTCACTTTAGAGGAGAATACAGATATCATTAAGGCAGATAAAAAAGAAGCCTTTGGATGGTTTGTCCGTGAATCGTGGAATTTTAAGAAAGAAAAAAACGGTTTTACACTGGAAAGCTGGAATAAAAAGCAGGTCTTTGTGGATAAAGCAGGTTATTTTTCCATTTGCGTGGATAATCCTGCTGCAGAATTTGAAATAGAAATCGTAAAAGATGGAAAGAAAGCTGCTGAAAAAACAGCAGAGAAAGCTGATTATGTGGTTGCAGTCATTGGCTGTGATCCGGTTATCAACAGCAAAGAAGAGGTAGACCGCACCACACTCGGACTTCCACCGGAGCAGGAAGAACTGGTAAAAGAGGTTGCAGCGGCAAATCATAACACCATCGTGGTCTTGATTAGTAATTATCCGTATGCAATTGGCGAACTGCAGAAACAGGTTCCGGCAATCCTGTTGTCAGCATCGGGCAGTCAGGAACTTGGACACGGAATTGCAGATGTAATGACTGGAAAAGCATCGGCAGCAGGAAGAGTAAATATGACATGGTATCATTCAGATGAAGACCTGCCGGATATGAATGACTATGATATCATCCAGGGAAAACGCACTTACCAGTATTTTGACAGAGAGGCGCTCTATCCGTTTGGATATGGTTTGTCCTATACGACGTTTTCCTACGAAAAAATGCAGATCAAAAAAGAACGGGGCTGCGTCAAAGTAAGCTGCTTTATCAGGAATACCGGAGAAAAAACCGGGGATGAAGTCGTACAGCTTTATGTGCATAAAAAGGATTCCCGTGTAAAACGACCGATCAAACAGCTGGCTGGATTTGAGCGTGTCCATAATATAAAACCGAAAGAAGTCAGAAAAGTTAACTTTACAGTACAGTTGTGGGAGTTAGAGTATTATGATGTGATCTCAGAGCGTATGATCTTAGAGGACGGAAACTATCAGTTTATGGTTGGCGCATCTTCACAGGACATCCGTTTAGAGCAGAGCATTATGATTGATGGATTACATGCCGGAAAAAGAAATCCATTCCAGACGACTGCTGCTGATTGTTATGATGCGTATAACCACATGTTCCTGCATCGGGGAATCAACGGTTCCTCCTGTGTGATTCCGGGTTCTGCCGGGGATGATCCGGATATGATCGGGGAATGTCCGGTAGAGGGAACGTTGATTTATCATGATTTTGTCTTTTATAAAAAACCGCGCAAGTTAAATATCACGTTAAAGGTACTCGAAACAGCTTATATCACTGTGACGGGTGAGAACGGAGTGCAAATTACTGCAGAACCGGTAGACTGCTACCGGATGTTGGAAATAGACCTGCCGGAAGATTTTATAAAGACAGGAGTACCGGAAACGATTCAGATCCGGGTGGAAGGAAAATGTAAGATATCTAAATTTGTGTTTGCCTGATAAAAAATTCACAATTGAACCGCAGGCTGTGAAGTGTTATAGTATGTTCTGGATGATATTCCGTATACAAGGAAATCATACCAGAACATATTTTTTATCAGAAAAAGAGAATAAAACAAGGAAAACCGCTTGTATCCGTCAGTCGACGGAATGAGACAGTCGCATGCTGCTCTACCGGAGGAGAAAATTCATGCTCGTAAAAGAGTCTGTATTTTGTTCCACAAAAAAAGGGGAGGATCGCATGCAGATCAGTTTTATTGGCGCCGGGAAAGTCGGCGTGTCACTCGGAAAATATTTTATCAGTAAGGGCAGGAAAGTAGGAGGTTATTATAGTCTAAGCCCAGAGTCTGCCGCATGGGCAGCAAATTTTACACACACAAAGCAATATCAAAGTATCAAAGAAATCATTAGCAGCAGCGACATGATCTTTTTTACCGTACCTGATGACAGAATCAGGGAAGTCTGGGAGTCGGCAAGACCGTATACCCATGGTAAAATCATTGCACACTGCAGCGGGATTCACAGTTCGAACATCTTTTCTGATATAGATCGTACTGGTAGTATGGCCTATTCTATTCATCCACTCTGTGCCATCAGTGACAGGGAAACATCCTGGCAGGCGCTTGGTGATGTACTGTTCACCATTGAGGGGGATGCACGAAATATCTCCAATATCCAAGAAATGTTTACGCAGATGGGAAACCGTACCTGTTTTATTTCTGCGGAAAACAAAATCAAATATCATGCAGCGGCGTCTTTGGCATCAAACCATATGACGGCGGTATTTTTTATGGCGCAAAAACTGTTCTTAGAGTGCGGTTTTACGGAACAACAGGCAAATGAGGAATTGTACCGGCTTGCAAAAGGCAATCTGGAAAATATCCATGCACAGGGATGTATTGCTTCCCTGACCGGACCTGTGGAGCGCGGTGACAAAAATACCGTACAGAAACATCTGGATGCATTGAATGCTGACATGAAAAAAGCCTATCTGGAAAATGCAAAGCAGCTTTTAGAGATTGCGGAGCAGAAAAATCCGGATAGAGATTATGCGGCAATGAAAGAAGTTTTCATGCCGACAAAAATTGAAAAATCGTGTGAAAAATAAAGATTTTCACATGCAGGAATGGAGAATGAAAAATGAAAAACACAGTACTGACTTTGCAGAAGCAAAAAGACGAACACGACAAAATCACAATGGTAACGGCTTACGATTACACGACCGCGAAGATCATGGATGAATCCGGCGTGAACACGATCTTAGTCGGAGATTCACTGGGTATGGTCATGCTTGGTTATGATGATACATTATCCGTGACCATGGAAGATATGATCCATCACACGGCAGCAGTGACCAGAGGAGCAAAAAATGCATTTGTTGTTGCAGATATGCCGTTTATGTCCTACCAGACTTCCGTCTATGATGCGGTGGTCAATGCGGGACGCCTGATGAAAGAGGGCAGGGCAAACGCAGTCAAATTAGAGGGTGGAGTAGAATTTGCCCCGCATATCAAAGCAATCGTACAGGCATCGATCCCGGTCGTTGCACATCTTGGACTGACACCACAGTCAGTCAATGCATTTGGCGGATTTAAAGTGCAGGGCAAAGATATCGAAGCAGCACAGAAACTGATCGAGGATGCAAAAGCAGTGGAAGAAGCAGGTGCATGCATGGTTGTTTTGGAATGTGTACCGGCAAAACTTGCGAAGAAAATCACGGAGACACTTAAGATTCCGACCATCGGTATCGGGGCAGGCGCAGATTGTGACGGTCAGGTGCTTGTTTATCAGGATCTGCTTGCCATGTACGGTGATTTCCGTCCAAAATTCGTAAAAGTATTCGCAAATGTCGGTGATGCAATGCGCGAGGGAATGGCAGCATACATCAAAGAGACAAAAGAGGGAACATTTCCGTCAGCAGAGCACTGTTTTAAAATAGACGATTCCGTGATCGAAAAATTATATTAGGGGGACAAAAAAAATGAAAATCGTATCAACCATAAATGAAGTAAGAGAACAGGTAAAAGAGTGGAAAAAAGAAGGAAATACGATCGGTTTTGTTCCGACCATGGGCTATTTACATGAGGGACATGCGAGCCTTATTGATGCGGCACGCAAAAATAACGATAAAGTAGTTGTCAGTATTTTTGTAAATCCAATCCAGTTTGGACCAAATGAAGATTTAGAAAGTTATCCGAGAGATTTAGAGCATGATGCAAAACTCTGTGAGGAGCATGGAGTTGATCTGATCTTCCATCCGACACCGGATGAGATGTATGGGGATAACTTCTATACCTTTGTGGATATGGATGTGCTCACAAAAGAACTTTGTGGATTAAGCAGACCGGTTCACTTTCGTGGAGTATGTACGGTTGTATCCAAGCTGTTTAACATTGTGACTCCGGACAATGCATATTTCGGACAGAAAGATGCGCAGCAGTTAGCAATCATCAAACGTATGGTCAAAGATTTAAACATGCCATTATCCATCCACGGCTGTCCGATCATCCGTGAAGAGGATGGTCTTGCAAAGAGCTCCAGAAATACATACCTTTCTCCGGAAGAGAGAAAAGCTGCACTTGTTCTGAGCCGTTCTGTTTTCCTTGGTGAAAAAATGGTAAAAGAAGGCGAGCGTGACTGTAAGAAAGTGATTGCTGCAATGACCGCGGAAATTGAAAAAGAACCGTTGGCAAAGATCGATTATGTCAAAATTGTAGATTTATCCACAATGCAGCAGATCGATACAATCGAACACGGCATACTTGCAGCAATGGCAGTCTATATCGGAAAAACAAGACTGATCGACAACTTTATGATCGAGGACTAGAAAAGAGGAAAATATGACAATTTCAATGTTAAAAGGAAAAATCCACCGCGCGACCGTAACACAGGCAGAACTTGACTATGTGGGAAGTATTACCGTAGATATCCAGCTTTTAGAGGATGCCGGAATCTTCGAATATGAAAAAGTACAGATCGTGGATGTAAACAACGGCGCACGCTTTGAAACTTATACGATCGCAGGGGAGCGCGGCAGCGGAGTCATCTGTTTAAACGGTGCAGCAGCCCGTATGGTACAGACGAATGATAAAGTGATCATCATGGCATATGCAGATGTGACGCCGGAAGAGGCAAAACAGCAGAAACCGGTTGTTGTGTTTGTAGATGAAAATAACCATACGACTGAGATTACAAACTATGAACATCATGGGGAGATATCGGCGATCCGTTAAAGAAATCCGGTAACAGCAGATATGAGAATGTGGCGTTGGTGAAACGGTAACAGTTGAATCATAAAAAGCAATAAGTTATAATTATTTATAATTTATTGCTTTTTTTAGTTATGTCAATTTATTTTTGCAGAACAAAATTCATTTTTTGAAAAATAGATCTGTTTACATGGAGGGAAAATATGCCGCATAATTTTTATGAACTCGTATGGATTTTTATCATTTATGCCTTTATCGGCTGGTGTACGGAAGTATCTTATGCAGCCTTAGACCGTGGAATTTTTGTAAACCGTGGATTTTTAAATGGGCCTTACTGTCCGATTTATGGCTGTGGCGTTGTGATCGTCGTTGCGGTGTTAACCCCATTGAAAGAAAATCTGTTGATATTGTTTATCGGTTCATTTTTACTGACATCCATTCTGGAATATATTACAGGATATCTGCTTGAAAAAGTATTTCATAACCAGTGGTGGGATTATTCTGACAAGCCGTTTAATATTCATGGCTATGTCTGCCTCAAATTTTCCATCTACTGGGGACTTGCATGTACATTTATCATGGATGTTCTGCATCCGATCATTTATAAAGGAATTACGCTGATGCCGCATATTCCAGGCGTAATATTGCTGTGTATTATCATGACTGTCTTTTTTGTGGACTGCGGCATTACCGTTGCAACAATCCTGAAATTTAATAAACGACTCAAAGTTATGGATGAAATGGCGGAACGTATACATAAACTGTCTGATGAGATCGGAGAAAACATTTATGAGAACGTGACGGACATTGTAGAAAAATCAGAAGAATTCCAGAAGACACATGCGGAGCTGCTGGATAAATTAGCGGAAACAAAGGATAACCTGATGGAGATTCCGGGCAGTGCCAAAGAAAAGATCACAGAAACGACTGGTGCAGCGAAAGATAAAATTGTTGAGACAACTGGAACTGCAAAGGATAAGATTGCAGGAACGACTGGTGCAGCAAAAGATAAGATTACAGGAACAACCGGCGCAGCGAAAGATAAATTTGCAGATACTGCCGCAAATGCCAGACTTGTGCTGGAAGAAAATATTATGGAAGCTAAGAGCAGTTTTGAAGCTAAGAAAAATGCCTGGACTGAAAAATCCGAAGAGTGGAAGAAAAACCGCGAAAGACAAAAGGCGGAACTTTCCGAACTTTCCGAAAAATATGAACATCTTTTTGAGGAGAAGAACTTTGGTTTTAAGCGTCTTATGAAGGCATTCCCTGATATGAAGTCAAGAGAGAACGATAAGACTCTGACGGAATTTAAAAAACATTTTCATTTAGACAAGCCGGAACAAAAATAAAATAAACGCACAGCGGGCAGCAGTGCAGAAACGGAGAAAACATGATCAGAACAGTCGATACCAAGATAATTACAGAAAATATCAAAGAGATGTGTATTGAAGCAAATCATTATCTTTCAAAAGATATGGACATTGCAATGAAGCAGGCAGTTGAGACAGAAAAATCCGAACTTGGTAAAAAAATCTTAAACCAGCTTCAGGATAACTTAAAGATCGCAGATGAAGAGATGATACCGATCTGTCAGGATACCGGAATGGCAGTCATCTTTTTAGAAGTTGGACAGGATGTTCATTTTGAGGGAGATGCGATCGAGGATGCCATTAACGAAGGCGTGCGTCAGGGATACACAGAAGGATTTTTACGGAAATCTGTTGTAAAAGATCCATTGATCCGTGAAAATACAAAAGATAATACACCGGCAGTTATCCATTATTCCATCGTACCGGGAGATAAAGTAAAGATTACGATTGCACCGAAAGGATTCGGAAGTGAAAACATGAGCCGCGTGTTCATGTTAAAGCCGGCAGATGGTATCGAAGGAGTGAAAGATGCCATATTAACAGCCGTAAAAGATGCAGGACCGAATGCATGCCCGCCTATGGTCGTGGGAGTCGGGATCGGTGGTACGTTTGAAAAATGTGCAATTCTTGCAAAAAAAGCGCTGACCCGTCCGGTTGGCGAACATTCCGATATCCCTTACGTGAAAGATATGGAAGAAGAACTGCTTGGAAAGATCAATAAACTTGGCATTGGACCGGGCGGACTTGGCGGTACGACAACAGCACTTGCAGTCAATATCAATACTTATCCGACACATATCGCAGGACTTCCGGTAGCTGTTAATATCTGTTGTCATGTAAACCGTCATGTAGTAAGGACAGTCTGAGATTAAGACTTTTCAAATGCAAAATACATTTTTCACACGCAGGATTTGTGCTTCGCACAAACTTGTGATGCGCTTAAAAGCAGCGTAAGAATGGAGGTTATCATGGATAAACACATTACAACACCGATTACGGAAGAAGTCACAAAAGATTTAAAATCTGGTGATTATGTTTATATTACAGGAACGATTTATGTAGCAAGGGATGCTGCACATAAAAGAATGATCGAGGCACTGCAGCGTGGAGAAGAACTGCCGATCGATATTAAGGACAGCACAATATATTATATGGGACCGTCTCCGGCACGAGAAGGGAGACCAATCGGTTCGGCAGGACCAACAACAGCTTCACGTATGGATAAATATGCACCGACATTACTTGACCTTGGAGAAAAGGCTATGATCGGTAAGGGGAAACGCACAAAGGAAGTTATTGATGCGATTGTACGTAACCATGCAGTTTACTTTGCGGCGATCGGTGGTGCAGGAGCACTGTTATCAAAATGTATCACAAAATCAGAGATTGTATGTTATGAGGATCTTGGAGCAGAGGCAATCCGCAAGATTGAGATAAAAGATTTCCCGGTTATCGTTGTCATTGACAGCCAGGGGAATAATCTTTATGAAACAGCGATCAGGGAATTTGCATCCATTTAAGAATAAAATTTTTACATGTGAGGATTTGTGTTTATGCACCGACATGCAGATGAAAAAGAGATTTTCACTGGAAAGCAGCACAGGAATGGAGAATTTTATGGAAAGAAATTTAAACTGGGCAGTTCTTGGAACCGGTGTGATCGCAAATGAGATGGCGCAGGCTTTAAATACCATGGGGAAAAAACTCTATGCAGTGGGAAACCGTACTCATGAAAAGGCAGTTAAATTTGCGAAAAAATATCAGGTAAAAAAAGTATATGATGATTTTCATGAGATGTTTACTGATCCACAGGTGGATGTGATCTATATCACTACACCGCATAACACCCATATCGAATTTGTCAGGGAAGCGCTGAAAAATAAAAAGCATGTGTTATGTGAAAAATCAATTACTTTAAACAGTCTTGAACTGGATGAAGCATTGCAGCTTGCAAAGGAAAATAATGTTATTTTTGCAGAAGCGATGACAATCTGGCATATGCCGCTTTATAAAAAATTATGGGAATTTATCGATGCGGGGAAAACGGGAGAATTTTCTTCAAATCTGAAAGAAGAGTATGCAGAGATTGCAGACTGGTTGAAAGAAGGGATACCTGCACTTGGAAAAGTCCAGATGATCCAGCTTAATTTTGGAAGTTATAAAGAATATAATATGGATAACCGTTTCTTTAATATGAATCTTGCAGGTGGGGCATTGTTAGATATCGGTGTCTATGCACTCAGTATTGCACGCAGTTTTATGGAGAGCAAACCGGATCAGGTTTTGAGCCAGGTAAAATTTGCACCTACCGGCGCGGATGAACAGGCAGGCATTTTACTGATGAACAAAGAATCACAAATGGCAACGCTTGCTTTATCCTTACATTCAAAACAGCCAAAACGTGCAGTCATCAGTTGTGAAAAAGGATATATTGAAATCATGGAATATCCGCGGGCAGATCAGGCGGTGATTGTGGAAGCTGAGTCCGGGGTGCGCCATATTGTGACAGCAGGAGATACAAAAAAGGCCTTACAATATGAAATGGAAGATATGGAGTATGCAATAGAGACGGGAGATATCCGGAAACTCAGAATATCTGATACAAAAGATGTCATGGATATTATGACAGGTTTAAGGAAAGAATGGAATATGAAATATCCGGGAGAGATATGGTAAAAGTATACTGGCATTTAAAATGCCTTTTCTGTGATATAAATAATTATAAATCCGTATTCCGGGAATAAAAAACAGAAATGTGAAAATAATAGTTGACAAATCAGGAAAGATTTAGTATAGTTATTCATGCGTTACGGCGCACGAACAATATCATATTGATAAATAAAGACTTTGGAGAAGTACTCAAGTGGCCGAAGAGGTGCCCCTGCTAAGGGTATAGGTCGGGTAACCGGCGCGAGGGTTCAAATCCCTCCTTCTCCGCTTATTATTTACAATATGAGTTGTTCAAATTTTTTTTGAAAATGTTGTTGACAAACATCACAAACTTTGGTAATATAAACGAGTTGTGAAAAATAAGAATTACAAATTGTTTAAAAAAACATGAAAATTCAAAAAGTTACAACAAATCAGAAAAAAGTTCTTGACAAACAGAACAACACATGATAAGATATCAGAGTTGTCGCGTTTGA
>NZ_QRHS01000001.1:580142-618534 GCF_003470905.1 Roseburia sp. AM23-20 | reverse complement strand
TCTTATTTTCGTACAACGGAACAAAACGAGTCCCGGCTTGATGCAATTTGCCAATCGTACCCCCCCAGAACCACCCTACACAGGGAAACTCATATCACCCACAAACCAGCATTTGTTGGGTAGCTTATCTTCCTGAAAAATGAAGAGTCGAATTTATTTTATCATTCGTCGGATCTGATCAAGCGATATCTCATAGTTGTTGTCTGCAGCAATTTTTTTTAAGTCTTCAAATTCAGCTTTTTCTTTTGTAACACCATATCCACAGCTTTTTTTAACCTGCACGTCACCGTAAAGGGTATGACGGTTTTCAATTTCAGAAGTAAGTTTGGCACGGTCAAACACCTGATAGCGCACGCCGCGCGTTGTGGTGTGCAAAAAGAATAAAGAGGTCATACGTTCCCGGTTCTTTGGCTCACAGATACAGGTCAGAAGAATACCGGGACGATTTTTTTTCATCTGTATCGGTATCGTGTATACATCTAAGGCACCTGCCTGTAAGAGAAGCTCTGTTGCAAATCCGACAGCCTCCCCTGTCATATCATCGAGATTGCAGGAGATGGACAGTACAGAATCATCATAAGATGGCGCCGATTGGGAAGGCGCGGAGGATTCACCGAAAAATACACGTACACAGTTGGCGGCAGGAAAATCTTTTGTCCCCATGCCGTAACCAATCTCTGTTACATTCATAGGCGGCATGGATTCAAACGATGTCACAAAATGCTTTAAAATGGCAGCGCCTGTTGGTGTGCAGAGTTCGCCTGAAATATCTCCACTGTAAAAAGGAATCCCTTTTAAAAGTTCAGCGGTGGCAGGTGCCGGAACCGGGAGTGTGCCGTGGGCACAGTGTACAAATCCACTTCCGACATGAACCGGGGAACAGAAAATAGTTTCCGGGGCAAGCATTGACAGAAGGTATGCACACCCGGTCACATCCACAAGTGCATCTATTGATCCGACTTCATGAAAATGGATCTGATCTAACGTGGAGTGGTGTACCTTTGATTCCGCTTCCCCAATCAGACGGTAGATCGTTGCAACAGAGTCTTTTACCGGTGATGGGAATGGGAGAGTGTGGATCTGATCTAAAATCTGAGTGTAACTGGTGTGTGCGTGATGATGAGGATGTTCATGTGAATGCTGTTGCATATCTTCATTATGAGTGTGTTTATGTAAATGCTGTTGCGTATCTTCATTATGAGCGTGTTCATGAAAATGCTGTTGAGCCCCCTCTTTATGGATATCCGCTTGTCCAAGTATATGCTCAGGGAGTACATCATGTGAATGTTCTTCATTTCCATCTACAGTTACTTTCATATGAGTACCACGGATACCACATTTTACCGCAGGTTCCGCAGAAAGCGTCACGCCATAAGTTGTAAAAGCGTGGTTCATGTCGGATAAAAATTTTTCTTTCTGATCGCAGAGTTCGTAAAGTGCGCCCATTAACATATCACCGGCAGCACCCATATTACATTCGATATAAAGTGATTTCATAGATAATACCTGTCCTTTTTATAAAATTCGTAGATTGATGCGGTTTGCCAGCCTCCAGGTTATGAACACCATTTGAGCGGGCGATTTATTTCATAAACAAACCAGCATTTAAGATGCCTGATGATTGATCATACTGGCAAGGTAACCTGCACCAAAACCGTTGTCGATGTTTACGACGGAAACACCACTCGCGCAGGAATTAAGCATTGATAAAAGTGCAGAGAGTCCGCCAAAACTTGCACCGTAGCCAACGCTTGTCGGAACACCGATGACAGGACAGTCTGTCAGACCACCGATGACACTCGCAAGTGCGCCTTCCATCCCGGCAACTGCAATGACTGCATTTGCTTTTGATAAAAGTTCCATATTTGAGAGCAGACGGTGCAGACCGGCAACACCGACATCATAAAGGCGGATGACATGATTGCCGAGTACTTCGGCGGTCAGTGCGGCTTCCTCTGCGACCGGGATATCACTTGTACCTCCGGTGGCAACAACGATCGTGCCGTCAGCAGAAAAATGCTCCGTGCGGTTTACGATACCGATCTTTGAGAGTTTATCGTAAAAGAGATCAAACCGCTTGGAGAGATATTCGGCAGATTCAGCAGAAAGCCTTGTGATCAGAATATTTTCTTTGCAGTGGAAGAGCAGGCTGTCTATGATGCCTTCCATCTGTTCCTTTGTTTTGGAGGCACCGTAGATCACTTCCGGTGCTCCCTGTCTGACTTCGCGGTGATGATCTACCTTGGCATAACCAAGATCCTCAAAAGGTGTCAGCTTTAGCTGGTCATAAGCATCAGAAGCAGTAAGTTTTCCTGATTCTAATTGTTCTAATATATGTTTGATATGGTCGTTTTCCATAGTATGAGTTCTCCTTCATTACAATCCACTGCCTATTATACTCACATCCTGCTATATTTGCAAAAACAAAATCTTAATGTGCCTGCATTTTATCGGAAATCCGTTACGGTTCACAGTTTACCTGCGAACTGTAACGGAAATTCCTGTTTTTTGGAAGAAATAGATAAAAAACGGAAACTATTTTTAGTAATTTAGTTTCTTGCGAACACGGAACCGGGATGATACAATATAGGAAACGGAAACAATAAAAATAGTTTCCTTGTACAAAAAAGAAACGGAGACTGTGATGGAATTAAGGGAGAGTATTTTAGAGGGAACGCTAAAGGCGTTTAATCAAAAGGGGTTAAAATTTACCATGGATGATCTGGCAGGAATCCTTGGCATGAGTAAGAAAACAATCTATACCGTATTTCGTGATAAGGAATCACTTTTTCTTGCGATGGTAGATTATTTGTTCGATTCGATCAAGGAGAGCGAGAGAAGTGTGATAGAGAATGAGAGCCTTTCCACTCTTGAGAAAATACGTGCGATCTTAGGCGTTCTGCCTGAGAGTTACAGGGAAGTTGATTTCAGACAGCTTTATCTGCTGCGGGAAAAGTACCCGAATATTTACAAACATGTGGAAGAACGGTTAGAGACCGGATGGGAGACCACTATTTCTCTGTTAGAACAGGGAATGAAAGAGGGTGTGATCAGACCGGTGCAGATTCCGATTGTAAAAATGATGTTAGAAGCAGCATTAGAGCAGTTTTTTCAGAGAGATATTCTGATTTCGAATGGAATTTCCTATCAGGATGGTCTTGATGAAGTAGTTACCATTTTAGTGCAGGGCATTGTTGCAGATGGAAAAATGTGATCAAAGGAAGTGAAAGGGACGATGGAAAAACGCATTTACTGGAATGATGGATGGAAATTTCATGAATCCTATGAAAAGCAGATGAGAGAGAATGCATATCCGGATGATGGCTGGGAGAGTGTGAGACTGCCGCATACCTGCAGGGAGACACCATTTCATTATTTTGATGAGAGCAGTTATCAGATGCAGTGTTGTTACAGAAAACACTTCTTCGCACCGGAGGAATGGAAAGATCAGACTGTGATCGTAACGTTTGAAGGAATCGCACATGAGAGTGAGGTGTTTTTAAATGGAGAAAAGATCGGAGAACACCACTGCGGCTACACGGCATTTTCTATCGAACTCAATGATAAGTTACGGATCGGGGAGGAAAATGTGCTTGCGGTTCGCGTAGATAGCAGAGAAAACCTGAATATCCCACCATTCGGATATGTGATCGATTATATGACTTATGGTGGAATTTACCGTGAAGTTTATGTGGATCTTAAAAATGAAAATTATTTAGCAGATATTTTTCTACACAGCGATATCGAAAAAAGTAAAATACAAAAAAACGGAGAGCAGATAGCAGATACTAAGCTGATCTCTGAAATAAATGTTTTTAGCAGAGGAAAAACCGACCGTCTGAAAGATCTGTTTATCCGGCAGAGCATCAGAGAGCGCGGCACGGAAAACTACAGACTGCTTGGCGAGAGCCCGGCAGCAGTAAAGACGCAGCTTTCCTTTCCGATATCGGACATAAAACTCTGGGATCTGGAAACACCGGTACTCTATGAAGTGAAAACAGAACTTTTGCAAAATGGAAATATTCTGGATGAGAACGTTACGCTGTTTGGATTCAGAACAGCGGTATTTTTAAAGGATGGTTTTTATTTAAACGGCAGGAAAGTAAAGCTGCGTGGTCTGAACCGCCATCAGAGCTATCCGTATGTCGGTTATGCAATGCCGGAATCCATGCAGAAACTGGATGCAGATATATTAAAAAATGAACTGGGAGTCAATGCAGTAAGAACCTCCCATTATCCGCAGAGTCAGTATTTTATGGAGAGGTGTGATGAGATCGGACTTCTTGTATTTACTGAAATACCGGGCTGGCAGCATATTGGGGATGAAAATTGGAAAAAACAGGCGGTAGAAAATGTAAAAGATATGGTGCTGCAGTACCGTAATCATCCGTCTGTGATACTGTGGGGTGTGCGGATCAATGAATCAGGTGATGATGATGCGTTTTACCGGGAGACAAACCGCATGGCACATGAACTGGATCAGACAAGACAAACCGGGGGTGTACGGGCACATAAAAAGAGCAGTCTGTTGGAGGATGTTTACACATACAATGATTTCAGCCACAACGGAACAAACCACGGATGCGAGAAGAAAAGTGCTGTTACGTCTGACAATGACAAACCGTATCTTATCAGCGAATATAACGGACATATGTATCCGACGAAAAGCTATGACTGGGAAGAACACCGTGTGTGGCATGCGATGCGCCATGCAAGTGTGCTGGATGCGGTTGCCAGGGAGGCGGATATCGCAGGAAGTTTTGGATGGTGTATGTTTGATTATAATACACATAAAGATTTTGGCAGTGGCGACCGTATCTGTTATCACGGTGTGATGGATATGTTCCGCAATCCGAAGCTGGCAGCGGCTGTCTATGCATGTCAGCAGGATAAGGAGCCTGTGCTGGAACTTAGTTCTTCCATGGATATCGGGGAACATCCTGGATGCAACCGGGGAACAATCTGGATCTTTACAAATGCAGACAGCGTGAGGATGTATAAAAATGACCGTTTTATAAAAGAGTATGACACATCCGGTTCACCATATAAAAATCTTTTGCATGGTCCGATCGCGTTGGATGATTTTATCGGGGATGCCATCGCAGAAGGGGAGCAGTTTAAACCTGCACAGGAAAGGGAAGTAAAGTATATCCTGAATGCGGCAGCACGGTATGGACTTTCTGATCTGCCGAAAAGAGTATACCTTGCGGCATTGAAACTGATACTCATTTATCATATGAAACCGACCGATGCGGTGGCTTTATATAACCGTTATATCGGCGACTGGGGAGGTACTTCGACGAGCTACCGGTTTGAGGCGCTAAAGGATGGAAAAGTGGTAAAAACGGTGAGAAAAGAACCGGTCACATCCATGCATTTATATGCAAAAGCGGATCATCAGAGCCTGTTTGAAGAACATACTTATGATGCCGCAGAAATCCGTATCCGTGCACTGGATCAGAATAATAATATCGTTAACTTTTATCAAGAGCCGGTTGTGTTATCCGCAGAGGGACCAATCGCAATTATCGGTCCGAAGATCATTTCCTTGCAGGGAGGCATGGGCGGTGCTTATATCAAGACGACAGGAGAAGAGGGCGTTGGTATTTTGAGGGTCAAAGCGGCTCAGATGGATGAACAGACTATTAAATTTGAAATCAAAAAAGGCAGATGACTGCCGGATATAAAAAATAACGACACACTATGAAAAGAAAGGATAGATCGTACCATGACAGAACGATCAAAACAGATTTTTGGAAACAACATTGCACCGGGAGCTTATAAAAAAGCAGTCCGGTCAAAACAGAAATTTATTCGTAAATTCGGAGATGACAGCACAAAAATTTATCCGACCTCGATTCAGGCAAATCCGTATATCGGACCGGAGCTCGGTGTTTCAGATATCCGTGTAGGCGAAGAAGGCACAGCGGATTTTAATACGGAAAAAGGAATCATTGTCGGAAACATCCGTATGGGATTTGGTCATTACCGCATTTCCATGGCGATCGCTTCCGCAGCGCATGCGCTTGGGTATGAGCCATACTGGATGGATTTAAATTCTTATGGTCAGACAACCTGCACAAAGGTGATCAGTGCGCAGAATGATCTTTATTCCATGGGTTCCCGTTTGTCCCAGAAGAGCAGACTTTTTAACCGTCTGGTATGGGAACCGATGAACTATGAGGGATTTCGTAAACTGACTTATAATGCAGCTGACCAGAAAAATGCGGAACTGATGGCTCCGGTGTATGCAAATATCCCAAAAGATATCCCGGTTGTCGCAACGCATGTATGGCCGGCACAGGCAGCACTTCACGCCGGAATGAAATATGTGGTCAATGCAATTCCTGACAACTGGCAGATGGCACTTCATCTGGCAGAAGGCAGTATCCACACAGTGCAGACACATTATGCATATCAGGGATACCGTATTTTAAACGGCATGCAGGAAAATGATGTGTTAAGTCCGATGCCGGAAGATGCACTTTTTTACACGGGACATTACATCGACCATGAGCTTGTAAGCAATATTGAAACAGACTGTGCTGCAAGAAAAAAGAGAAAAGAAGAAGGAAAGCCGATGCGTTTCCTTTTAACCATCGGCGGTGCAGGTGCACAGAAAGAGATTTTTGCAGAAATCATCCGTTATTTACTGCCACAGATCAAGGAAAAGAAAGCAGCACTTTATGTAAATGTCGGTGATTACCGCAATGTATGGGAAGAACTTTTAAAAGAGATCCCGGGGATGAAACATTATGCGAAGGAACATTTCAGTGACTGGGAAGATACGAAAAAGTTTGCAGAGGATGCACTTACGGGTGATGTTATTGGAATCCACGGTTTCTGGCATGAAAATATTTTTGAGGCAGTGTACTGCACGAATCTTCTGATGCGAAGCTGTGATGTGCTTGTCACAAAGCCAAGCGAACTTTCATTTTATCCGGTACCAAAACTTTTTATCAAACGTGTTGGCGGTCATGAACAGTGGGGTGCTATCCATTCAGCAGAGATCGGGGATGGCACATTAGAGTGCAGGGATATTCCACACACACTTCAGATGATGAAGCTGTTTTTAGAGGAAAAAACAATGTTCTGTGATATGTGTGACAACATTGTAAAAAATAAAGAAGCAGGAATCTACGATGGGGCATATAAAGTTGTAGAACTTGCATTTGGCATGAAATAGAAATTAGGGGGAAAATCCTCTGCTCGCCAGAGGGCTCGCATTTTTCTCCGAAAAACAAGGGAGGAAAATCCTCTGCTCGTCAGAGAACTCGCATTTTTCTCCGAAAAACAAGGAGGATTTATGAAATTAACAGGAAAAGAAAAAGTCTCATACGGACTTGGGGCAGTCGGAAAAGATATGGTTTATATGTTTTCGGCAAGTTATGTTTTATATTATTATCAGGATGTTTTAGGGGTCAGTGCGATCGCGATGGGAATCATTCTTATGGCGGCGCGTGTGTTTGATGCCTTTAACGATCCGATCATGGGTGTGATCGTTGCAAAGACACGTACAAAATGGGGGAAATTCCGTCCGTGGCTGTTTGTCGGAACACTGACAAATGCAGTGATCTTATATCTGATGTTTTCTGCTCCGCCAAAATTTGATGGAAACGGATTAGTGGCATATGCAGCAGTGACCTACATTTTATGGGGCGTCACATATACCATGATGGACATTCCGTACTGGTCTATGATCCCGGCTTTCACGGAGGGCGGAAAAGAGAGAGAAGGACTTTCCACACTTGCGCGTTCCTGTGCCGGAGTTGGTTCTGCGATCGTGACGATCATTACGATGAAGTGTGTCTATGTCTTAGGACAGGGAAATGAGCGTGTTGGTTTCAAATGGTTTGCACTTGGGCTTGCAGTTTTATTTTTCCTGTTTATCCTGATCACATGCTTAAATATCAAGGAAAAGTCTACTGTGGATGTGGAAGCACCATCGGTTGGTCAGATGTTCCGTTCCCTGCTGCAGAATGACCAGGCAATGACCGTTGTTGTGACGATCGTTCTGATCAACTGTTCGATTTACATTACATCAAATCTTGTTATTTATTTCTTCAAGTATGATTTTGGCGGTGACGGCTGGTACAACGCTTATACATTATTTAATACATTTGGCGGGGCAATGCAGATTCTTGCAATGATGCTGTTTTTCCCGTTACTGCGTAAATTTTTGGGAACGATCCAGGTATTTTATGCAAGTTTTGTGATGGCGATTTTAGGATATGCGGTTCTTCTGATTTTAATGTTTGTCAATATGTCAAACCTGTACTTGCTTTTCCTGCCGGCATTTTTTATCTTTTCCGCAAACGGAATGTTATCTGTACTTACAACAGTATTTCTTGCCAATACGGTCGACTATGGTGAGTGGAAGAATCAAAGAAGAGATGAGAGCGTGATCTTTTCCATGCAGACATTTGTTGTAAAACTTGCTTCCGGTGTGGCTGCTCTTGTTGCATCCATCTGCCTGACTGTCTGCAATTTAAGTCAGAATACGGAAGGGGCGGCAGTTGCAGTGGCAGGAAGCTCTGTGGCAGGGCTGCGTCTGACGATGACAGTATTCCCGATCGCAGGTTTACTTGTTGCAGTATTTTATTTTCATAAGAAATATATTTTAAGTGAGCAGAAAGTAGAAGAAATCGCAAAAGAGATCAAGGAGAGGAAAAAAGCATGATCAAAGTTGACAATCAGTTATTTTCCCTGCATACAAGGCACACTTCCTATTTGTTCCGCGTGATGGAAACCGGACATTTAGAGCATTTATATTATGGAAGAAAAATACATTCTGCAATAGATGGACTGACAGAGCAGCATGCATTTGCTCCGGGCAATACCAATATTTATGACAGCAGGCATCCTGAGTTTTCCTTAGAGGATGTCTGTCTGGAGATGTCTTCTTTCGGGAAAGGTGATATCAGGGAACCGTTTGTGGAACTTACGCTTTCAGATGGAAGCATGACATCTGATTTCCTGTTTGAAAAATTTGAGCAGGGAACCGGAAAGGATGAATTTGAGACGCTCCCGGGATCGTATGATGAAACGGGCGAAGTGGAGTGGCTTTGTGTAACACTGCGTGATAAAAACAGCGGCGCTGTATTAGAACTTCATTATTATGTTTATGAGGACTGCGATGTGATCACAAGATGTGCTAAACTGATCAATGAGAGTGAAGATACAGTAAAGTTAAACCGTCTCATGAGTTTACAGCTAGATTTAGAGCCTGCCGACTATATATTTACATCATTTCATGGAGCATGGGCACGTGAGATGGGGCATACAGATGTAAAACTGGTGCCGGGAAAATATGTAAATTCTTCTTATACGGGAACATCGTCAAGCCGTGCGAATCCATTTGTGATGCTTGGAACGGAACATACCACAGAGAACGAGGGAGAATGTTTTGGATTTAACCTGATCTACAGTGGCAACCACTATGAGGCTGCTGAGGTAGGAAGTTTTGGAAAAGTAAGAATTGTATCCGGAATCAATCCGCAGTCTTTCTGCTTTACGCTTGAAGCAGGGGAAAGCTTCGAAGCACCGGAGGCAGTGATGACCTATGCATGGAAAGGCTATAATGTCATGAGCCAGAATATGCACCGGTTCGTGCGGGAGCACATTGTAAGAGGTGTCTGGAAGAAAAAAGAGCGTCCGGTACTCTTAAACAGCTGGGAGGCTGCCTATTTTGACATCAATGAAAGAAAACTGCTCTCACTTGCAAAAGCAGGAAAAGAAGCAGGCATTGAGCTGTTTGTCATGGATGACGGCTGGTTTGCAAAACGTGATGATGATACAAAGTCGCTTGGTGACTGGCAGGCAAATTCTAAAAAGCTGCCGGGTGGTTTGAAAGGGATCGCGGATAAGATAAAGGCACTGGGCATGGATTTTGGTATCTGGGTGGAACCGGAGATGGTCAATACAGACAGTGATCTTTACCGCAGTCATCCGGACTGGGTGATTGAAATTCCGGGAAAGGCACATTCGGAAGGAAGAAATCAGAGAATACTTGATCTGACCAAAAAAGAAGTGCAGGATCATATCATTGAAGAGATGAGCCGTGTTTTTTCCTCCGCAGACATTTCCTATGTAAAATGGGATATGAACCGCACATTTTCAGACTATTTTTCCCAGAGTATCAGTCCGGAGAGGCAAGGAGAGACAGCTCACCGCTATGTGATGGGGCTTTACCGCTGTATGAAAGAACTGACGGCAAGATTTCCTGATATTTTATTTGAGGGCTGTGCAGCAGGCGGTAACCGCTTTGATCTCGGTATCTTATGTTATTTTCCACAGATCTGGGCAAGTGATGATACGGATGCACTCTGCCGTGCCGAGATTCAGACTGGTTACAGTTACGGTTACCCAATGTCGGTAGTCAGCGCACATGTCTCAGGCTGCCCGAACCATCAGACACTGCGCACAACGCCGCTTGAGACAAGATTTGCAGTGGCTGCATTCGGTGTGCTTGGATATGAGTGTAATTTCTGCGATCTGAAAAAAGAAGACTTAGAAGCTGTTAAAGCGCAGATAACTCTCTATAAAAAATGGCGCAGCGTACTGCAGCAGGGAACTTTTTACCGTGGCAGAAGTTTTACGGGAAATGGCAGTGCAGATACATTTGGAAAAAACAGCGTGCTATGGAATGATGACGGCAATGTGACGGAATGGACATGCGTTTCATCAGATCAGTCAAAGGCAGCCGGTTTTGTCATGCAGAAACTTGTCGTGCCAAACACGCAGTATGGATATTATAAACCACAGGGACTCTGCGAAGAAAAAGAGTATCATTTTTACAACCGTCCCCTGAAATATAATGTCAAAGATTTTGGAGATCTGGTCAATACCGTTTCACAGGTTCATATCAGACAGGATTCCATAGCACACAATCTGGTTGCAAAGTTTGTGAAAATGGATGGAGAGACAGAGAATATCACAGCATACGGAGATACCCTGATGTATGGAGGTGTGAAGCTGAAACCGGCATTTTCCGGCAATGGATATAATGAAAATGTGAGGTATTTTCAGGATTTCGGGGCACGGATGTATTTTATGGAAGAGGCTTTTGAAGAGAATCTGGAAGAGTAGCAGAGTTTTAAAAGGACAGCGGATCAGAATGTGAGTTCTGCAATTCATACGGCGATCGTTGTAGCGGTCACGAGCGGGCTTTTTGTTATGATCTTCGGTCAGTTTATTGCAAAACCGGTGTTACTTCGGATGGGAACCATGGAAGATGTGATCGAACTGGCAGTGCTTTATCTGCGGATCTATCTGCTTGGCATGTCGTTTATCATGCTCTATGATTTTGGTTCGTCGATCTTAAGGAGTATCGGGGACAGTGAGCACCCGCTTTACAGCCTGATCGCTGCGGTATGTAAGAGAGTGCACGAATTCTGGGTGCTGATGATCATTTACCCGATTTCGTGGGTTGTGACGGGAATTGCGATGATGATCGCGTATACGTTGCTGCGGAGAAAGATTTTGGCAAAAAGTAGTGTAAATCAGCTTGAATAAAAAAATGTAAGGGGAAAAAATGTCTTATATCATATCCTACGTCGGAGCCGGCGGAAAGACCAGCAGCATTTATCAGGATGCTGCAGCGTTTGTAAACGAGGGGAAAAAAGTCATGATCACAACTACAACGCATATGTATGTGCCAAAAGACCGGGTGTTCATTGATGGCAGGGAGAAAAGTTGTGAGAAGCTGCGAGAGGAAGTAGCTGGGATTTTGAAAAAAAACGGGCTCTGTGTGTGTGGCACAATTTTAAGTGATAATAAAAAAACAGAGATTTATGCGGTTGGAAAATGTGCCGGGAACGATGCTGTTGAAGAACAGCAGAAGATGGAACTGGAGAAGTTTAAAACTTTAAGCGTTAAACAGCTTACAGCAGTATGCAAAGAGGCAGATGTTGTCCTGATCGAGGCAGACGGCGCTGCACATAAGGCGGCAAAAGCGCCGGAAGCATGGGAGCCGGCGGTGTATGCACAGAGCAATAAAGTTGTGATCGTCATGGGACTTCACGCAGTCGGAGAAAGTGTGGATGAAGTGTGCCACAGACCAGAGTGCGTAAAGGAAGCATTAAACTGCGACGGAGCGCATCTTTTGACGCGTACGGATTTGGATGTACTGATGGCTGTCTATGAAAAAAAGATCGGACAGCAGTTTCCGGGGATGGAGACGGAGCGGAGATATTTTATAAAAAGTTCTTGACACTACCGCTTTACCATGCTAAAATCAAAACAATAAAAAAAACAAAGAAACAAAGAAACGTTAAATCGTTGAGCAAAGAGAGTACTTCATAGGATATCTCACAGAGAGTCCGTGGCTGGTGGAAACGGACAGATGAATATGAAAGGAATGGGTTTGCGAGAGCAAAGCGAACAGCGTACCAGATGGTATGGTCAGTAGCGGATGCCGTGTCCTCACGTTACAGAGGTAAGATATCGGACAGTAAAGAAAGATGGCTGTTTGTGTGTCGGATGAGGTCAGACATGATTGGTGGCGGATATTTCCAGTTTCTGGAAATATCCGTTTTTTCATTCATAGGAAATTACGTCCTATGAATGAAAAAGCCCTCCGGGTGGGACGCGCACCTTGCGGAGATGAAGTTTGCTGTAAACAGCACCGCTCGGGCGCGAAAGAGTCGCAAGCGACTCTTTGTCCTACATGGAATCATGAGGTCTGGCGAAACAGGGTGGCACCGCGTGAAAACGCCCCTGACTGGAAAAAAATTCCGGTCAGGGGCGTTTTTTAACAATAAAATTCGCCCAGAGTGTGAACTTTATTGTTTTGATAACATGGTTTTGCAACAGGTGATTCGAGAATGGAGATTGGGATGAAAAGAATTTACAGAGTTTACAAAAAGACAGTCAGTATTGTAAATGAGACAGCAAACGGGATGTACCGGAATCTGGTGGGAAAGAAAAAAGGATTTTTGTTAGAGAGTTATGACAAGAATTATGACCGCTATACATTTTTCGGCGTAGAACCGGAAGAGATCATTTCCTCGAAGGGACAGTCACTGGTGATTACAAAAAAAGATGGTACCGAGGATGTCAGGGAGGGAAATCCGCTTACATTATTAAAAGAATATTATAACGAATTTGAAATCCGGAAGGATAATGAGGAACTGAATTTTTCGGGAGGTCTTGTGGGAAGTGTCGGTTATGACTTCGTGAGATACAGTGAGGTACTGCCGGAAGAAAACCCAGATGAGATCGGGATTGAGACGGTTCAGCTTATGCTGATGAAAGAATTCATTGTGGTTGATCATGTGGCAGAAACACTGACCGCGGTGATCTTAGAATCCGATGATGAGACAGGAAAAGAAACGGCAGCGAAAAAAGCAGCAGAATTGATCAAAACTGCCATGCAGGAACAGAAAGAATCAGAAGTAAGACTGATTCCGGATGGAGTGATCACGAAAAAGTCAGATACTTTAGAGGAATACAGTGAAAAGGTAAATAAGATCAAACAGTATATCCGTGATGGACATATTTTCCAGACCGTGTTATCACAGCGCTGGACGATCGAGACGGGACAGGATGGATTTGATCTGTACTGCGAACTCCGTGAGCTAAACCCATCTCCATATCTTTATTATTTTAATTTTGGAGATTTTGAAGTGATTGGAAGTTCCCCGGAGATGCTGGTCAAACAACAGGGAAATAGGGTATTTACCTGCCCGATCGCCGGAACAAGACCAAGGGGAAAGACAAAGGAAGAAGATGACAGACTGCACAGGGAATTGCTTGCCGATGAAAAAGAACGTGCCGAACATGTCATGTTAGTTGATCTGGCCCGCAATGATATGGGACGCATCTCAGAGTTTGGTACGGTAAAAGTTACAGACTTTATGAGCGTAAAAAATTATTCACATGTCATGCATATCGTCTCGATGGTCGAGGGACGCAAGAAAGGCAGTTTTCACCCGTTTGATCTGCTGGCATCCTTCCTCCCGGCAGGAACTTTGAGCGGAGCACCAAAGATCAGGGCGATGGAGATTATCGAAGAACTAGAGAGTGTGAGAAGAGGCCTTTACGGTGGTGCAACCGGATATGTGGATTTTTCCGGCGATATGGATTTCTGTATCACGATCCGTACGATGATCAAAAAAGGAAAAAATGTTTATTTACAGGCAGGAGCCGGAATCGTTGCAGATTCTGTTCCGGAAAATGAATACAAAGAATGTTGTAACAAGGTCATGGCTCTGGCAAAAACCCTTGTGGAGGAGGAAAACTTATGATATTGCTGATCGATAACTACGATTCATTTACGTTTAATCTGTATCAATATATTGGAACTTTCACGCAGGATATCAAAGTTGTCCGTAATGATAAAATTACGATCGATGAGATAAAAGAGATGCATCCGGAAAAGATCGTTCTCTCACCAGGACCGAAAAGTCCGAAGGAGGCAGGAATCTGTATGGATGTGGTAAAAGAATTTTATAAAGAGATCCCAATTCTCGGTATCTGTCTCGGACATCAGTGTATCGGCGAGGCATTTGGAGGAACCGTGACATACGCAAAAGCATTGTTCCATGGAAAGCAGTCGGAGATCACACATACCGGAACCGGAATCTTTGCAGGAATTACATCGCCGGTTAAAGTGGCAAGATATCACTCCTTAGCAGTGCAGATGGATGATCTGCCGGAGTGCCTTACGGTTACGGCGCAGACAAAAGATGGCGAGATCGTGGCAATGCAGCATAAAGAATATCCGGTGATCGGTTTACAGTTCCATCCGGAATCGATTTATACGGAACATGGAAAACGAATGGTGGAAAATTTCATCAATGGAATCAGTTAAGAGGAGGAAGTCATGATACTGGATGTCATCGTAGAGGATAAAAAGAAACGTCTGCCGGAGCACAAAAAGAATATCAGTGAGATAAAAATGCGTGAGCTGGCAGAAATATATGAAGGGAAAAAACACAGTTTCCATGATGCGTTAAGTAAGAGCGGGATCTCCATTATCGGAGAATTTAAAAACGCATCTCCAAGTCTTGGTAAAATAAAAAGTAAGATAAATTTACTGGACCGGATTGATGAATACAATGAATCAGTGGATGCGATTTCCTGTCTGACAGAGGAAGATCATTTTGATGGAAACGTGGATTATCTGAAAAAAATTAGAACGATCACGGAGCTTCCGATTTTAAGAAAAGATTTTATGATCGATCCTTATCAGTTTTATGAGGCAAAGGCAATCGGTGCGGATGCGGTGCTTTTGATCGCAGCGATTCTGGATGATGCACAGATGAAAGATTTTTATCAGCTTTCGAAAGAACTGGAACTGGATGCACTGGTAGAAGTGCATGATGAGGCGGAACTGGAGCGGGCGCTGAAGATGGATGCGGATATCATTGGTGTCAACAACCGGAATTTAAAAGATTTTACGATCAGCCTTGACACGACAGTGCGGCTTTCAAAGCTGGTACCAGAGGATAAAGTGTTAGTGGCAGAGAGCGGCATCTTAGAGGATGCGGATGTAGAGCTTTTAAAGGAGTGTGGTGTGGATGCATTTCTGATCGGCAGGGCGCTGATGGAGGCAGAGCATCCAAAGGAGGTTGCAAAGCGCTGGAAGGCATGAACAATATCCTTGCTGGAAGATACAAATCTGAAGTGGTTTTGAAATGGAGATTAAAATAAGCTGCATTTTAGAAAAGAGGGGGTGCGTGATGCCGGAACAAAAAAGTGTGCAGATTAAGATCTGTGGGATCACAGGAAAAGAAGAAATTAGATGGCTGAATGAGGAAGATGTTTCTTATGCCGGATTTGTCCTGTATGAGAAAAGCAGCCGGTATGTTCCGATTCGTAAAGTAAGTGAGCTGTTTGAGGAATTAAATGAAAATATAAAAAAAGTTGCCGTCACGGTAAGTCCGGATGTAAAGCTGGTAGAACAGATCATGGATGCAGGATTTGATATCTTGCAGGTACATGGAAGTCTGACAGAAGAAGTCCTTACAGCGGCAGAAATTCCAGTCTGGCAGGCAGTCAATATGACGGATGAAGGTATATTTGAAAAAATTGCACGGGAATATACGAATCTGTCTTTGAATAGAAAAAGTCCTTTCACGCAGGAAAAAAAACTGATGGGGAAAGAAAAGATTACAGCGCTTCTTATGGATGCAAAAGAATTTGGAAGCGGAAAAACGTTTGGATGGGATGCCTTTTTGCAGGGAGAAGGAGAGGAAAAATTCAGACATTTCCGGCAGATACTTAAGGCATGGAATATCCAGTTTGTACTTGCGGGAGGACTGAACCCGGATAATGTCAGCCGTGGAATCCATATTTTTGCACCGAATATTGTAGATGTAAGTTCCGGAGTGGAGAAAGAGCCTGGAACAGGAAGCGGAAAGGACAAAGAAAAAATACAGAAATTTGTACAAAAGGTGCAAAGTGTTATATAAAGCAGATCGATCTAAGAAAGGAAATAAAACTATGAACCAGAAAGCATATTATGGAGAATTTGGAGGACAGTATGTAGCAGAGTCTCTGATGAATACATTAGAGGAATTAGACAAAGCATTTGAGGAGGCAATCCATGATCCAGAGTTTATGAATCAGTATCACTATTATTTAAAACAGTATGTGGGACGCGAGACACCTCTTTATTTTGCAGAACGTCTCAGTGAAAAATATGGCACAAAGATCTATTTAAAACGTGAAGATTTAAACCACACCGGGGCACATAAGATCAACAATGTCATCGGACAGATATTACTTGCAAAACGAATGGGAAAAAAGAAGGTAATTGCAGAGACCGGTGCAGGACAGCATGGTGTGGCAACAGCGACAGGTGCAGCTTTGTTTGATATGGAATGTACGGTTTATATGGGTGAGGAAGACATTAAGCGTCAGGCATTAAATGTTATGAGAATGGAAATGTTAGGCGCAAAGGTCGTCAGCGTCCGTTCCGGCAGCAATACATTAAAGGATGCCACCAATGAGGCAATCCGTACCTGGGCAAAGACAGCCGAAGATACATTTTATATCATCGGTTCTGCGGTAGGTCCATATCCATATCCGAAGATGGTCAAGGAATTTCAGAGCGTGATCAGTAAAGAGGCAAAAAAACAGTTCCTGGAAGTAGAACATAAACTGCCGGATGCTGTGATGGCATGTGTGGGAGGCGGTTCTAACTCCATCGGAATGTTTGCAGATTTTATTGAGGAGCCATCGGTAAAGCTGATCGGTGTCGAAGCAGCCGGAAAAGGAATCGAGACAGGGGAGCACGCTTCTGCAATGGCACTTGGTGAGCCGGGAGTTTTACACGGAATGCGTTCTTATCTCCTGCAGGATGAAGATGGAAATGTAAAACTGGCACATTCCATCTCCGCAGGACTTGATTATCCGGGTGTCGGACCGGAACACGCTTATCTCAGGGACACAGGAAGGGCAGAATATGTATCTGTAACCGATACAGAGGCAATGGATGCGTTAATGGAACTCTGTAAATTAGAGGGTATCATTCCTGCGATCGAGAGTGCGCATGCCGTAGCTTATGCATGTAAATATGCGAAAGAGCTTACCGAAAAACTGGGAGCAGAGGAAGCAAAGAATAAGACGATGATCATCTGTCTGTCAGGACGTGGAGATAAAGATGTCAATACGATCGCTGATTATCTTGCTGGAAAAGGCTACCTGAACTGATATAAAAATAGTAAATAATAGAATTTACGATTCGCAGACATTCTATTGTCATGGATCAGAGCGGAAATATAGAAACATGGTTTCAGAAAAGAAAGGAAAATAGCAGATATGAATCGTATTGAAGCAAAAATGAAAGCCTTACAGGAAAAAGGAGAAAAGGCATTTATTACCTATATCACAGCGGGACTTCCGGATCTGGAGGGCACAAAGAAACTTTTAAAAGCGCAGGAGAAGGCAGGACTTGATGTGGTGGAACTCGGAATCCCATTTTCCGATCCTGTGGCAGACGGCCCGGTTATCCAGGATGTGTCCTATAAAGCAATCTGTAACGGTATTAATCTGAAAAAGGTATTTGTGACGGTAGAAGAGTTAAGAAAAGAAGGCTCTGAACTTCCAATCGTTTTTATGATGTATTACAACACGGTACTGCATTACGGAGTAGAGGCGTTTGTAAAAAAATGTAATGAGGTTGGTGTAGATGGACTGATCATCCCAGATCTTCCTTTCGAGGAGCAGGAAGAAATAAACCAATATTTAAATCAGGATGATACGACGATATTAATTCAGCTTGTTTCACCTGTTTCAGGCGATCGTATTCCAAAGATATTAGATGGTGCAAAAGGATTTGTATACTGTGTGTCATCCATGGGAGTGACAGGTCAGGGAGCAGACTTCCATAAGGAGGTTTTAAGTTATCTTAAGAGAGTTAAGGAGGCATCAAAGATCCCGGTTATGATGGGATTTGGCATCCGTACGGCAGAGGATGTGAAGCCGATGAAGGATACGATCGATGGTGCGATCGTCGGAAGCCATTTTATCCGTCTGATGGAGGAAAATGATTACAGCACAAAAGTGGCAGCAGAATATTGCAGCACATTTAAGAAAGAATTAAATCAGCTTTAAATAAAAACAGGGAGGAAAATCATGCACTGCATGCTGGGCATTGCTCCTGCAAGAGGCAAATGCTATAAAAAACATAGCATGCATTTTGCTCCGCAAAACAGGGAGGAAAATCCTCTGCTCCTGCAAAGGCAGTCGCATTTTGCTCCGCAAAACAGGGAGGATCATCATGAAAGAATACATAGCAAAAGTTGTAGATGGAAAAGATTTAACTGAAGAAGAAGCAAAAAAAGCAATGGAGATCATGCTCAGTGGAGAGGCGACACAGGCACAGATCGCAGCATTTTTAACAGCGTTGCGTATGAAAGGGGAAACATTAGAGGAACTGATCGGTCTTGCATCGGTATTGCGGGATAAAGCCGAGACGATCACACCAAAGGCAGAAAACTATGTGGATCTGGTCGGAACAGGTGGAGACTGTACCTATACATTTAATATTTCAACAACATCTGCCTTCGTTGTTGCAGCGGCAGGACTTCCGGTCGCAAAGCATGGAAACCGTTCGATTTCCTCGAAATCCGGTGCCGGGGATGTGCTTGAGGCACTTGGAGTCAATATCATGGCAGAACCTGCACTGGTTCAGAAATGTGTTGATGAAGTTGGCATCGGTTTCATGTTTGCCCAGCTTTTCAATAAATCCATGAAGTATGTCGGTCAGGCGAGAAAAGAGATGCGAGTCCGTACCGTATTTAATATTTTAGGACCGTTAGCGAATCCATCGCGTGCAAAAAATATGGTCGTTGGTGTATACAGTCCGGCATTGACGGAAAAAATAGCAAAAGCAATGAGTAAACTTGGTGTAGAGCGCGGATTTGTCATCAGTGGAAATGACAATATGGATGAATTTACATTAAGCGGCACGACTACCGTATCCGAGATCAATGGCGATGATGTTAAAACTTATGAAGTAACCCCGGAACAGTTTGGATTAAAGAGGGTTTCCTTAGAAGAACTGCGCGGTGGGGATGGTGTGCAGAATGCAGCCATTACGAAAGCAATTTTAAGTGGAGAAGAAAAAGGAGCGAAAAGAGATATCGTTCTTTTGAATGCCGGAGCTACTCTTTATATCGGAGGGGTTGCAGATTCCATAGAATCTGGTGTAAAATTAGCTGCAGAAACGATCGACTCCGGAAAAGCAATGAAAAAACTTGAGGAATTAGTCAGAGTTTCAAATTCATAATGAAACAGGAGAGAAGCAATGATACGATTTAACAGCGATTATACGGAAGGCTGCCATCCGGCAATTTTAAAAAAACTCGAAGAGACAAACATGGAGCAGACAGCAGGATATGGAGAGGATGAATATTGCAGAGAGGCGGCAGAACGGATAAAAGCTGTCTGCCTTGCACCGGATGCAGATGTGCATTTTCTGGTGGGAGGAACACAGACAAATGTTACGGTCATTGCATCCGCATTAAAATCATATCAGGGAGTCATCACGGCGACAACCGGACATATCAATGTACATGAAACAGGTGCACTTGAAGCGTGCGGACACAAATGTCTGACAATCGAGACGCCGGATGGCAAACTGACAGCAGAACAGGTTTTAAAATATACAAAAGCGCATTTTGCAGATGAGAGTTTTGAACATACAGTGCAGCCCAAAATGGTATATATTTCCAATCCTACAGAACTTGGTACTATTTATAAAAAAGCAGAACTTGAGACATTATACCGTGTGTGCAGGGAAAATGACCTGTATCTGTTTTTGGATGGTGCAAGACTCGGTTACGGTCTTGCATGCAGGGAAAATGATCTGACGATGGCTGACATTGCAGCGAATACGGATGTTTTCTATATTGGAGGAACCAAAGTAGGCGCATTATTCGGAGAAGCTGTTGTGATCACCAATCCGGAGTTAAAAAAGGATTTCCGGTATAACATCAAACAGCGTGGCGGTATGTTAGCAAAGGGAAGACTGCTGGGCATCCAGTTCCTGACTTTATTTGAAGAAAACCGTTATTTTGAGATATCGGCACATGCAGCACATCTGGCAGAAAAATTAAAAGATGAACTGACAAAAATGGGGGTAACATTTTATATTGATTCCCCGACAAACCAGCAGTTTCCGGTCTTGCCGGATGATGTGTTAGAGAAACTGGGAGAAAAATACAGTTTTGCATATCAGGCAAGAGTGGATGAAACACACAGTGCAGTCCGTTTTTGTACCTGCTGGGCAACGAAAGAAGAAAATATTGATGCACTTCTTGCTGACATAAGAGCGATCATATAGGAATGGAGACAGATAAAATGCCGGCAAAGAAAAAGATATTATTACTTGCAACAGGAGGTACGATTGCTTCTAAAAAATCTGAAAATGGTTTAAAACCGCAGATCACACCGGAAGAATTATTAGAGTACATTCCACAGGTAAAAGAATTCTGTGAGGTATCCGCGATACAGTTATTAAATCTTGACAGTTCTAATATGGAGCCAAAGCACTGGAAAAAGATCGTGCATGCGATCCGGGAATATTATGATGCTTATGATGGATTTGTAATTGCCCATGGCACGGATACGATGGCGTATACAGCAGCAGCGTTATCATATATGATCCAGAATTCAACGAAGCCGATCGTGATCACGGGAGCACAGAAACCGATCGATCTTGAGATCACGGATGCAAAGTCAAATCTGATTGATAGTTTTTTGTATGCGTCAGATGAAAAATCACAGGGTGTGCAGATCGTTTTTGATGGTAAAGTTATCGCCGGAACGCGTGCAAAGAAGGTCAGATCCAAAAGTTATAATGCGTTTTCGAGTATTGATTTTCCGTCACTGGCAGTCATTCAGGATGGGAATATTATGCGTTATCTGCCGATGCTCCCTTATGAGGATGAAGTACGGTTTTATGAAGAACTTGATGAAAATATTTTTTTGATGAAACTGATCCCTGGCATCAGACCTAGAGTTTTACAGAGTATTTTTGAAAATTATGACTGTATCATTGTGGAAAGTTTTGGTGTGGGTGGCATACCCAAATCAATAGCTGATGAATTTTACCGGTTATGCAGGCAGTACCCTGACAAACTGGTTGTTATGGCGACGCAGGTGGCTCATGAGGGAAGCGATATGACGGTATACGAGGTCGGTCATGATATGAAGAAGTACTGTCGTTTTTTAGAGTCCTATGATATGACATTAGAATCTGTGATCGCAAAAACGATGTGGATGCTTGGAAATTTTGATCTTTACAGCGTAGATCCGAACGATATTTTTTATAAAAATATTAATTATGATGTGATCTTTGGAAAAAACAGGAAGTGCTGAAGCTGTTTTTGCTGTGATCTGGTAAAATATAGTCTTTGGAGTATAGCTTGACAGCGATTGAACAGTGACCTGCAAATAATGAAATGTAAACAATGTATATGAAAAGGTTGACAATAAAAGAGAATCGGAATAGACTGTAAAGAAACAAAAGCGGAAAATGTTTTGTCCGCAGAAAAGAGGAGAAACATGAAAATTTCAACAAAAACAATCGTTACCGTTGGAATGTTTACTGCGGTTCTTGCAGTTCTTTCCATTCTTCAGATTCCGATGCCGACAGGTGTTCCAATCACGCTGCAGACATTTGCAATGGCGTTATGTGGGTATGTGTTAGGATGGCAGCTTGGAATTTCAGCAACATTGCTTTATATTGTACTGGGAACTGTTGGTGTTCCGATCTTTGCAGGAATGAGTGCAGGACCGGGCGTGTTATTTGGCTATACAGGTGGATTTATTTTTGGATTTATCTTTCTGACTTTATTATGTGGTATTTCTGTGCACAGAAAAAATGCAGCAGTAAAGATTGTCCTTGGATTGGCAGGACTGATCATCTGTCATCTGCTTGGTGCAATCCAGTATGCAGTTTTGGCGAAGATTACCCTTGGTGCATCTTTGGTTGCTGTGTCACTGCCGTATCTTGTAAAAGATGTGATTTCCGTGGTTGGTGCTTATCTGGTTGCGATCGCTGTGCGTAAGGCACTTCACGCAGGAAATATTTTGCAGGATGCAAAAGCAGCTTAAAGGTGATATATCTATGAAAAAGTTTCGCGTTCACCATATTTTATGCACCGTTCTTTACCAGGGGGAAGGGTATAGTGGGGCATTTTGTGATAATATGACACAGAAAGTGCATGAACTGAAAGATAATTTAGATGGAGCACTCATTCTTGTGACAGATCCTGATATGATCTGTGCGCGCTGCCCGAACCGGACACCGGATGATACATGTCTTGATGAAAAAAATCATGTGAAGATCAAAGATCTGGAGCTGTTAAAGTTATTCGGATGGGAAGAAAATAAAAGCTATTCTTATTACGAATTATTACTGGATGCAGCCGGAAAAATGGATGCAAAAGAGTTTACGAGAAGTTGTGGAAAATGTAGATGGTATAAGGAAGGATTATGTAGTTATGAAATGTGGCGGAAAAATGCAGAAGAAATATTACGCAAAAAATAGGCAGACGAGGTTCTGCCTGTTTTTGCGCTAGGCTATGGCATGGGCACTGATCGTTATGCTTGTTGTTTCCGGAATGGTGGGATGGCAGACAGAGAAAGTGCAGGCTGCAACCAGGAAACCGGTCAAAATTACATTAAGTAAAAAAGCGGTCAGTACTACGGTTGGAAGCAAAGTAAAACTGAAAGTAAAGAGTGTCAGTCCCCAAAAAGCATCTAAAAATGTTACATGGAAAAGTTCAGATAAAAAATTGCGATCGTAACATCAAAAGGAGCCGTAAAAGCAAAAAAGAAAGGAACTGTTACGATTACCGCAACAATGGACTCTTGGATATAAGGCTTATATTACTTACAAGTGATCAATATACTTTAAAAATATTCTATATCGTCAATAAAAAAGGCAGATCAATTTTTCAAATGGATTGATCTGCCTTTTAAATATAGCGTTATTCCGTCCGCTTATTGATATAATTGGTCTTATATTTTGAATAAATGATCTTCTGGCTGTGATACAGTCCGAAATAGCCGGAAAGCATATAACTGAAAGCAACTGCAAGTAAAAAATATGGCATTCCATCATAACCAAACAGCTCAAAACTGATCAGAAGAGAGGTGATCGGGCAGTTGGTCACACCGCAGAAAACAGCGGCCATACCGACGGCTGTGCATAGAGTGGGTGAAAAACCAAGCAGGTTTCCAAACAGGCATCCAAAAGCTGCACCAGTGAAGAAGGAAGGCACGATCTCACCGCCTTTATAGCCGGCACCAAGTGTGGCGGCTGTAAAGATCATTTTCAGTAAAAACGCTTCCGGGCGTACGGTGCCGTCAATGCACTGTGCGATGATATTGACACCGGTGCCGTTGTAATTCTGGTTACCGACAAGCAATGTCAGCACGATCACGATACATCCACCAACGAAAACCCTTACATAAGGATTCTTGAAAAAATGTTTATAAAGAGCTTCGGACTGGTGCAGCATCACGCAGAACAGGATACTGATACCGGCGCAGAGGATTGCCAGCACGGAGATGCGGACGGCGTTGCCGATTCCGAAGGAAGGAATCGAATCAATGAGAAAAAGTTCCTGCGAAATCCCAAAAGAAACGGCAATCCCATGCGCAACAAGGGAAGAGATCACGCATGGAACCAGTGCAGCGTAATACATAATGCCGACGCTGACAACTTCCATGGAAAAAATAGCAGCAGCCATAGGTGTGCCGAACAATGCGGAAAAACAGGCACTCATACCGCACATGATCATAATATGTTTGTCCTTGTCGTCAAAATGAAACAGTTTACCAATTCCGTTACCGATGCTTCCGCCAAGCTGCAGAGCAGCACCCTCACGGCCTGCAGAACCGCCGAACAGATGTGTGATCAGTGTGGAGATAAAAATTAACGGTGCCATTTTAAGCGGCAGATTATCGTCAGAATGGATCGCAGAGATTACGAGATTTGTTCCTGTGTCATGTTCGTCATGCAGCAGACGGTAACAGCCAACGATCACGAGACCTCCAAATGGAAGCAGAAAAATAAGCCATGGATGTTTGATGCGGATGAGTGTAACTAATGTCATACCAAAATAAAATAATGTTCCTGCACCGCCGGCAACAACACCGGAGATGATCGCAAATAAAATCCATTTAATAGAAGTTTCCACGCGCTTTAAATTATGTTTTATCTTATGTCTGATGATTTCTTTCATAATAATCCCCATTTCTGAGCAACTTGCTGCGAAGAGATGCCATCACACGAGTTCTCATTCTGAATAATTCCTAACAAAATCTTAGCATTTTCCTTCCTTTTTTACAATATAAAACAATAACAAGTGCAATATGCACAAAAACAGGATGCAATATTTATATAAAACATTGAAAATGTCAAAATGGTATTGCGTTTTTTTGAATAGCGTCCTATAATCTGACTATCAAATGAAAACGTTACCGGTAGCATTACCGCAAACAATACCGGAAACGTTCCATAAGATACCATACACAATTTCAGGAGGGTAAAAAAGATGAAAAGAAAAGTTTTATCAGTGATGTTAGCATCCGCTATGTTAGCAACCATGTTTGCAGGATGTGGTAACGGAAATACGGGAGATGCTTCCGGAACAGCAAATGCTGGAAACAAGACAGAAGAGGCTGCAAAGACAACCGAGGCATCTGATGCAGAAAAGACTGCAGACAGTGCATCAGGAAGCGGTTCTGTATATTATCTGAACTTTAAACCGGAGCAGGATCAGGCATGGCAGGATTTAGCAGGTATCTATACAGAGCAGACGGGTGTGCCGGTAACAGTTATCACCGCAGCAGACGGTACATATGAGCAGACATTAAAATCTGAAATGGCAAAGAGCGAAGCTCCTACATTATTTCAGGTAAATGGACCGGTAGGACTTGCAAACTGGAAAGATTACTGCTATGACTTATCTGACAGCGAGATCTGCAAACAGCTTTCAAGTGAAGATTTTGCATTAAAGAATGATGCCGGCGAGGTTTCCGGTGTCGCATATGTGCTCGAGACATACGGTATCATTTATAATAAGAAGATTTTAAATGATTACTGTACCATGGATAACGCAGTGATTTCTTCTCCGGATGAGATCAACAGCTTTGACAAATTAAAAGCAGTGGCAGATGATATTCAGGCGAGAAAAGATGAGATCAACAGCCAGTTCGGATACGATCTTCAGGGTGCATTCACATCCGCAGGTATGGATGGATCTTCTGACTGGAGATTTAAGACACATCTTGCAAATCTTCCAATTTACTATGAATACAAAGACAAAGGCATCACAAGCACAGATGCGATCGAGGGAACATACCTTGATAATTACAAACAGATCTGGGATTTATACATCACAGATTCTACCTGTGAGCCGGGCGTCCTTTCAAGCAAAACAGGTGATGAAGCTGAGTCAGAGTTCGGTATGGAAGAAGCAGTATTCTATCAGAATGGTACATGGGAGTATGGCAATCTGACAAACGAGGATAATGGATATTTAGTAACAGCAGATGATATGGGCATGATGCCAATTTACATTGGTGCTCCTGGTGAAGAAAATCAGGGACTCTGCACAGGTTCCGAAAACTACTGGTGTGTAAACAAACAGGCTTCGGAGGAAGATATTCAGGCAACACTTGATTTCTTAAGCTGGGTAATTAATTCGGATGAAGGACGTGACTCCATGGCGCATGTAATGGGATTTACAACACCATTCTTAACATTTACCGGTGACTATGTAGCTGACAACGTATTCATTCAGGATGCAAACCAGTATATTGCAGATGGCAAGACTCCTGTTTCATGGAACTTCTCAACCATTCCTTCTGAGACATGGAAAGATGGTGTTGGTTCTGCATTACTTGAGTATGCACAGGGTACCGGTGACTGGGATGCAGTTGTAAGTGCATTCGTAGACGGCTGGGCAACTGAGTATGCAGCAGCAAACGGACAGTAAATAATAACTCCTCTTTTAGAAAATAGTAAATTTGTGGTTACTGTTCACTCGCAAGCTTGACACTTGCTGTCAAGCTGTGCGCCAAAGACTATATTATGCCAGATTACAGCCCCATGCATCGAAGATGCATTTAAAATGGGCTGTAATCGTTACTGCTCACACAGTATGTGTGAACAGTAACAATTTGTGCGGTATCTGTGCCGATACCGCACAAATCATATATAACAGAAATTTTCTGAAAGAACTGAATTTAGAGATTGAACGGATTTATGAGAGGTTAAAGACTATGGAGAAATCAATAAAAAAATATTTTCCAATTTTTGCGCTCCCGACTTTAGTGGCATTTACCATAGGTTTTATAGTTCCTTTTCTTATGGGTATCTATTTATCATTTTGTGAATTTACCACAGTAACGGATGCGTCCTTTGTCGGACTGAAAAATTACCTGCGTGTATTTACCGATCCAACATTTGTACATGCGCTGTGGTATACCGCATTATTTACAGTGGTATCAGTGCTTACAATCAATGTATTTGCATTTACCATAGCGATGCTTTTAACAAAGGGAATTAGGGGAACAAATGTGTTCCGAACCGTATTTTTTATGCCAAACCTGATCGGAGGTATCGTTTTAGGATATATCTGGCAGATCCTTTTAAACGGAATTCTGGCAAACTTCGGAAAAACATTGACCTATTCTTCCTCATATGGTTTCTGGGGACTGATCGTTTTGATGAACTGGCAGCAGATCGGTTATATGATGATCATTTATATTGCAGGTATCCAGAACATTCCGGGTGAACTGATCGAGGCAGCAAAGATGGATGGTGCAAACAGCTGGCAGCTGTTAAAGAAAGTAACAATTCCGATGGTTATGCCATCCATCACGATCTGTACATTCCTGACACTGACGAACTCCTTTAAGCTGTTCGACCAGAACCTTGCATTGACAGCAGGAGAACCGTCAAACAATTCACAGATGCTTGCGTTAAATATTTTTGATACATTTTATGGAAGAAATGGATGGGAAGGTGTCGGACAGGCGAAAGCGGTGATCTTCTTTATCATAGTGGCAGTTATCGCACTGGCACAGAACCGTCTGACCAGAAGTAAGGAGGTACAGCAGTAATGGCAAAACAGACAGACAATCAGGTAAGTGCAGTAAGGCGTGCAAAACACGGATGGATACTGACACTGTTTTTCAGCATTTTAGCTGTATTTTATCTGTATCCGATTTTTTTGGTGTTGATCAACTCGTTAAAGAAAAAAGGATTTATTATGAAAAGTCCTTTTGCACTTCCGGATGAGCGTTCTTTCTTCGGTATGACAAACTTTGTAAAGGGAATTGAGAAGACGAATTTCTTTGCAGCGTTCGGTAACTCGGTTATTATCACGGTAGGTTCCGTGGCAGTGATCATATTCTGCACATCCATGTGTGCATGGTTTATCACCAGAGTACATAATAAATTTACCATGGCACTTTACATGTTATGTCTTTTCTCCATGATCGTGCCGTTCCAGATGGTAATGTTCCCGTTATCTAAGCTGGCAAACATGATGCATTTGAGCAACCCGATCGGTATTATATTAGTATATCTGGGATTTGGAGCAGGGCTTGCGGTATTTATGTTCTGTGGATTTGTAAAGAGCATTCCGTTAGAGATCGAGGAGGCCGCCATGATCGATGGCTGTACACCCATCCAGACCTTCTTCCAGGTCGTATTCCCAATCATGAAACCAACGGTTATCACGGTTGCAATCTTACAGGCAATGTGGATCTGGAATGATTATCTGTTGCCGTATCTGGTACTTGACCTGAAAAAATATAAGACGATCCCGATTGTAATCCAGTATTTAAAAGGCGGTTACGGTGCGGTAGACTGGGGTACCATGATGGCGATGCTGGTACTCGCAATCATCCCGATCATCATTTTTTATGGAATCTGTCAGAAATATATTATTGAAGGAGTAGTTGCAGGAGCGGTAAAAGGCTGATATATTATTAAGAAATGTATATTTTTTGTTGAAATTTGACAAAAATTCAAATTTTACGAAAAAATACGAAAAAATAGTAGACAGGAATGAAAAATATGGTTACGATAAAAGACATAGCCAGGGAATCAGGATATTCCGTCAGTACCGTGTCACGTGTGCTGAATCACAGAAATGATGTCAGTCCGGATGCAAAAAAGAAAATCGAAAAAGTAGTCGCAGCGTATAATTTTGTGCCAAACAATAACGCGAAACATCTAAAACAGAGTAATTCCAAATCCATTGGTGTGCTGGTAAAAGGTATCCAAAATATGCTTTTTGCCAGCATCGTCGAGGAAATCCAGCGGATGATCGAAAATACAGACTATACGCTGATCGTTTCCTATCTGGATGAAGATGCAGATGAGGTGGAGCAGGCAGTCCTGCTCTGCAGGGAGAGGAAGCCTCTTGGGTTGCTCTTTTTAGGAGGTAACCCTGAGTACTTTAAAAAAGAATTTGCACAGGTGGATGTACCGAGTGTACTTGTAACAAACCTTGCAGATCAGATGAACTTCCCGAATCTTTCTTCTGTTGCGACAGATGATATTGCTGCTGCAAAATGTGCAGTGGATGCATTATTTGATGCAGGGCATACAAAAATCGGTATTTTAGGTGGTGATATTGAAAAATCATACACCAGTCATCAGCGGTTTATTGGCTGTCAGCAGAGCTTTCTTGAGCATGATATGGTGTTTGTGCCAGAGAAAAGTTACGAAAAAGCACGATTTTCCTATGACAGTGCATATCGTGCGATGAAACGTCTGATTGCACGATGCCCGGATATCACAGCGGTGTTTGCTATGTCAGATGTCATGGCAATCGGTGCGATCCGGGCATTGCGGGATTTAGAATACCGTGTGCCGGAGGATGTGTCGGTTATCGGATTTGACGGAACTGCACTGGCAGAATATTACAATCCAAAACTTGCAACGATCAAACAGCAGTATCAGACGCTTGCAACCAGAAGTGTTGAGATCCTGTTTGGACAGATTGAGTTAAAAAGGAGTCAGATCCATGAGATCGTCTCGTTTGAACTGGCGAGTGGAGAGAGTATTCAAAAAATCAGGTAACACATATAGATAGTAGGAGGAACAAATATTATGAGGACCAGCGGTGTGCTGATGCACATATCTTCCCTGCCGTCTCCTTACGGAATCGGTACTATGGGAAAAGAAGCAAGAAAATTTGCAGATTTTTTGAAAAAGGCAGGTCAGAAATACTGGCAGATCCTGCCAATCTGTCCGACCAGCTACGGAGATTCCCCGTATCAGTCTTTTTCCAGCTTTGCAGGTAATCCTTATTTTATTGATTTAGAATATCTTTGCAAAGAAAAATTACTGACAAAAAAAGAATGTGAATCATTTTCGTGGGGAACCAATCCGCAGTATGTGGATTATGGTCAGATGTATGTCTCACGTTATCCTTTGTTAAAGAAAGCATATGACAGGTTCAGGAAAAATGAGCCGGAAGATTTTGCAGCATTCTGCAAGGATGAAGCAGAGTGGCTGGATGAATATGCACTTTTTATGGCATTAAAAGATGCTAACGGCGGTGTTGCATGGTTTGAGTGGGAAAAAGACTTAAAAACCAGAAAAACGGAAGCCTTAAAAGAAGCGCGGGTTACCTATGCAGAAGATATTGCGTTTTATAAAATGTTACAGTATCTGTTCTTTAAACAGTGGTGGGATTTAAAAGCGTATGTCAATGATCTTGGCATTGAGATCATCGGTGACGTGCCGATCTATGTTGCCGGAGACAGTGCTGATGTCTGGGCAAATCCGGGACAGTTTTATCTCGATGAGGAGTTAAATCCGATCGATGTAGCAGGCTGCCCGCCGGATGCATTTTCGGCAGACGGACAGCTCTGGGGTAATCCGTTATTCCGCTGGGATGCTATGAAAAAAGACGGCTACAGCTGGTGGACGAAGCGTGTAAAAGCAATGTCAAAATTATACGATATCGTTCGTATCGATCATTTCCGTGGATTTGATTCTTACTATGCGATTCCGGCAAAAGATGATACGGCGAGAAATGGTGAGTGGAGAAAAGGTCCTGGCATGGATCTGTTCCGTACGATGGAGAAAAAACTCGGAAAGTTAAATATCATCGTGGAGGATCTTGGTTTCCTTACACCTTCCGTTTTAAAACTGGTAAAAGATTCCGGATTCCCGGGAATGAAAGTCATCCAGTTTGCATTTGACTCGAGAGAGGGCAGCGACTATCTGCCGCACAATTATGAGAAACACTGTGTTGTTTATACCGGAACACATGACAATGATACGTTGATGGGTTGGATGAAGACGGCTCCGAAGGCAAGTGTCAAATTTGCAAAAGAGTACTTGAATCTCACGGAAGAAGAAGGGTTTAACTGGGGGATGATGCGCGGTGCATGGGCATCAGTCGGAGATATGGCGATCGTTCCGATGCAGGATCTGATCGGAATCGGTTCCGAGGGACGTATGAATACACCATCTACACTCGGCGGTAATTGGGAGTGGAGAGCAACTTCAGACCAGATCACCGGAAAACTTGCAAAACGTCTTTATAAATATATGGAAATGTATGGACGACTGAACAAGGAGCCGGAAGAAGAGGCAGATGAAGCAGAAGTGCCTGCAGTGGAAAAATAATAAATCAAAGTGTTTATAAGTGAAAAAGGTTTTTGGGGATCTCAGCATGTAGCAGGCTGTGATCCCCTTTTTATATTGTGGGTTCCTTTTTGTCGGAAAATGTTTTAAAATAACATTCATAAAGGCAGAAAATGCCATAAAAATATTATACGTGGGGGCTACATGCTGTATTTTATTGTCAATGAAAAGTCAAAGAGTGGAAATGCAAAGCAGATCTGGAAAGATATAGAGGAAGTGCTTAAGGTAAGAAATGTTTCTTATCAGGTATTTGTATCCGAGTACCGTGGACATGCCGGAAAACTTGCGGGCGAGATATGTGCCATGGATGATGACGATATCTGTCTGGTTGCAGTCGGTGGAGACGGAACGGCAAATGAGGTGATCAATGGGATCACAGATTTTGAAAAAGTACGTTTCGGAGTGATACCGACCGGTTCCGGCAATGATCTTGCCAGAGGATTAGCACTTTCGAAAGATCCGAAAAACGGAATTGTACATATTTTAAATGCAATGAAAAAAACACGTGAGGATACCTGGTGTATGGATTTAGGTGAGGTAATCTTTGGTGATAAAAAAAGACTGTTTGCCATCAGTTCAGGAATCGGGCTTGATGCCTTAGTCTGTAAAAAAGCATTAAAATCAACGATTAAAGATATTTTAAACAAAATCCGGCTTGGAAAGCTGACATATCTGGTTTTGACAGTACAGTCTTTATTTACGATGCAGACCGCAGATATGGAAATTGTTTTTGACAAAGAGGAAAGCATACAGAAAAAAAGAATGATATTTACCGCGGCAATGAATTTTAAGGCCGAGGGAGGCGGTGTGCCAATGGCACCGGCAGCATCTGCCTGTGATGGGAAACTGTCATTCTGTGAAGCAGCAGGAATCCCGAAATGGAGAACGTTTCTCTGCCTGCCATTTCTGGTGGCAGCGAAACATACCTCTATTCATGGGTTTTCAGTGACGGATGCAAAAGACTGCACGATACACTTAAGCCGTCCGATGGTTGTGCATGCAGATGGGGAATACTGTGGTGAAGTTGCGGAAGTCCATTTCCGTTGTCTGCCGGGAAAACTTTGCGTGCTCAAATAACGGGATTTGGTATGCTGCCGTCATAAACAGGCATTCTTCTTCATAAAATGTTACAACATATGGAGGAGAATATCTGATGGAACATTTCAGTGATAACAGAGAATTTGACTTATACCGGGATATCAATACCCGTACCAATGGAGAAATTTACATAGGAGTTGTAGGTCCGGTGCGAACCGGAAAATCCACGTTCATTAAGCGTTTTATGGATCTGATGGTACTTCCTTTTATGGAAGATGAACATGCGAAAGAGCGTACCATGGATGAGCTGCCACAGTCCGCAGCAGGAAAAACAATCATGACGACGGAACCGAAATTTATTCCACAGGAAGCAGCAGAGATTGTTTTGCCGGAACTGTCATCCGGCAGCACCGGCATGTCACAGCCGGCACTTCCACAGTCTGTACTGCAGGGGACTGCAATACAGGGAGCTGCCGCACAGACGAAGATAAAGGTACGTCTGATCGACTGCGTCGGATTTATGGTGGAAGGTGCATCCGGGCATATGGAGGGAAATGAAAGCCGCATGGTAAAAACGCCGTGGTCAGAGCAGGAGATTCCTTTTACAACAGCGGCATCAATCGGTACCCAGAAAGTGATCCGGGATCATGCAACGATCGGAATTGTTGTGACAACCGATGGCTCGATCGGGGAACTGCCACGCAGTGCGTATGTGAAAGCGGAAGAACAGACAATAGATGAGCTGAATGCGATTGCAAAGCCGTATGTCATTCTGTTAAATTCGCAGAAACCGTACAGTGATGAGACAATGGAACTGGCATCAGGTCTGAAAGAAAAATATCAGACTGCTGTTTTACCTGTGAACTGTGAACAACTGCGGAAAGATGATATTGTCCGTATTTTAGAGAATATCCTCTGTGAGTTTCCGGTGACACGTGTCGAATTTTTTATTCCGAAATGGACAGAAATGTTAAAGCCGGAGCACCCGATGAAAGCGGAGATCATTAAAACTGCCACAGGGATTTTAGACAGCATGCATAAGACGGGAGATGTAAGGGCACTTACGTTTACGCCGGAGCAGTATGTATCACAGATCAAGATCGACGAGACGGATCTTGCAACCGGGCGGGTGACGGTGCGGATGGACTTAGACGATAAATATTACTATGAAAATATGAGTGAACTGACCGGTGTGCCGATCGCAGGCGAATACGAGCTGATTTCTATGATAAGAGAAATGGCAGGACAGAAAGAGGCTTATGAAAAAGTGTCAGATGCTTTTAAATCAGTACAGGTAAAAGGCTATGGGGTTGTCAGTCCGGGACTTTCCGATATTCAAATGGAAGAGCCGGTTCTGATCCGGCATGGCAATAAATTTGGTGTAAAAATGAAAGCGGTATCACCATCGATCCATATGATACGCGCCAATATTGAAACTGAGATCGCACCGATCGTCGGAAGTGAGGAGCAGGCAAATGATCTGATATCCTATATTAAACAAGGACAGCAGAGTAAAGAGGGCGCATGGGAAACAAATATTTTCGGTAAATCGGTCGGAGAACTGATGGAAGATGGCATCCGCAATAAAATTGCAATGATGGATGATGAATGTCAGATGAAATTGCAGGATACTATGCAGAAAATTGTCAATGATAATAATGGTGGCATGGTATGCATCATCATTTGATGCGGTATTATTATTCATGATCGTAGAATGTTCATGGAGTGTACATTATATAGACGAAAAATAAGAGAGAAAAGAGAAGAACAGATGAAAAAATTCATTCAGGGAATGTATCAGAAAAAGAATTTTGGACTAAGACTGACAGCGGTGACCTTAGCAGTGATTGTAATGGGATTTTCCTTGTCATTGCTGGTACTTGTGGATCTGGGAACAGATCCGTGTACCAGCATGAATCTTGCCATTTCTGAAAAACTGGGGATGGGAATCGGAAACTGGCAGGCACTGCTTAATACGGTCATATTTATTTTTGTCATTTTTTTAGGCAGGGAAAATATCGGATTTGGAACACTTGCAAATATGTTTCTGGTCGGCTATTCGCTGCAGTTTTTTTCCTGGGTATGGGAAAAGACATTGCCGGTGGGATTGTTTGACTCGATGGCAGTGCGCATTTTAGTACTGATTCCGGCATTGGCGATATTTGTTGTGGCGGCAGCAGTGTATATGGATGTAAAATTAGGAACAGCACCGTATGATGCGATTGCATTTATCATTGCAAAATGGGTGCCGAAGGTGCCGTTTCGGCTAGTGCGGATGGCATTTGACTTTACTATCATCGTGATTGCATTTTTATTTGGTGGCAAGATCGGAATCGTAACGATCCTGATGGGATTTACCCTTGGACCGGTCATCGGTGCTGTCGGTGAAAAGATCAGCCGGTTTATTGAGTGTGACTAAAGGATCAGATTTATTATCATCGGATGATTTTTGCGGGAGATGCTGGTATTTCCCGCTTTTTTGAAATTCGTTGTAGGCATCCTGATAAGCGGCGACAATGTATTCTTTCATGGGATCCTTGTCACTCACCATCGCCATGGTATCTGAAAATACTTTGGCAGCATCTTCCTTGCTTTTACAGTGTTCTAACTGCTGTTCAAGAGAGTCGCGCATCGCCTGGATTCTGGCTGCCTGCATATAGAGCTGGGGATCTACTGCCTGAAGAAAACGCATTTCTTCTTCGGTCAGTTTTTTCCCGCTTTTTAATTTTGCCTGGATCCTTGCTAATTCTGCCTGCTTTTCCTCGTCGGTCATACCGCAGGCGGGGCTTAAAAGCTCGGAGATGTTCTGCGTCAGGTCAAAGGCATCCATGCCGGAAACACTGCCTGCATTTAAAATATTATCACCGGAAGAAAGACCGATGGAAGATTTTGATAAACGGTCTGTAATCTGATCGACCACATTCCTTTTGCCGGAAGATGGGTTTAAAATCTTTTTTAAACCGGAAAGATTGAACTGAGTCATAAATTTTCTCCATTCCTATGTTGTTTTCTTACAAAATATATCGGGGAAAATCAGCTTTTGTTTAGGATGGAGATTGGATTTTATGATTTCTTCTGTTATAATCGAAAATGACAGTGTTGCGAACAACAAAAAGAAAAATGGGAAGAATATAATGAATCCTGAGTTGACAGAAAATAGAGGGCAGGCAGAAGAATGGAGGTATTATGAATCCTTTATATGAAAAATTATTAAAATGCTATGATAGTTATAAGTCAAAAATTGATTTCACTCCAAAGGTGGCATTGATCTTAGGTTCCGGTCTTGGCGATTATGCGGATGATATCCGCGTGGTGGACACGTTAGATTATCGTGATATCGAAGGCTTCCCGGTGTCGACGGTTCCGGGGCATAAGGGCAGATTTATCTTCGGATATGTGGATGATGTTCCGGTTGTGTGCATGCAGGGGCGTGTGCATTATTATGAGGGATATGAGATGAGTGATGTTGTACTGCCGGTACGTCTGATGAAAATGATGGGCGCAGAGGTACTGCTCCTTACGAATGCTGCAGGCGGTATCCAGCTTGGCATGCGTGCCGGAGATTTCATGCTGATCAAAGACCAGATCGCAAGTTTTGTACCGTCACCGCTCAGGGGAGCCAATATTGAGGAACTCGGTGTGCGTTTCCCGGATATGAGCCAGATCTATGACTTAGATCTGCAGGAGACTGTAAAACATACAGCGGCAGCACTTGATATCCAGATCAAAGAGGGGACTTATATCCAGCTTTCCGGACCGCAGTTTGAGACACCGCATGAAGTCGCTATGTGCCGCACATTAGGTGCCGATGCAGTCGGCATGAGCACTGCCTGTGAGGCGGTCGCAGCAAAACATATGGGAATGAAAGTGCTTGGAATTTCCTGCATTTCCAACCTTGCAAGCGGGATCTCGGCAATTCCATTATCCCACGCGGAAGTCCAGGAGACAGCGGATGCCGTTGCTCCGAAATTCAAGGCACTTGTGACCGGGACGATCAAAGCAATCGGGGCACAGCAGAATTAAAGTTACTACGATTCAGCAGATCAAAAGATATGATCCGTTGAACAAAGACAATAAGAAAAGAGGAAAAAATGAACATACGTTTCTACAATGCAAAAATATTAGTACCGGCAGAAAACCACAAATTTCAGATCACAGAGGGCGAACTCTGGGTAAAAGGAAAAGAGATCTGCTACATCGGAGACGGTAAGACCGGCATCGATGCAGTCTGCCAGAATGGTGAGGCTTTCGTATGGGAGCGTGAGATCGACGCAAAAGGCAATCTTTTGATGCCTGGATTTAAAGATGCACATACGCATACAGCGATGACATTTTTACGTTCCTATGCAGATGACCTGCCGCTGCAGGACTGGCTGAACAAACAGGTATTTCCGAAAGAGGGACAGCTTACGGAGGATGATGTATACTGGCTCAATATCCTTGGAATCATGGAATACTTAACCAGCGGTATCACGTCCAACTTTGATATGTACTTCTTCCCGCCGGTCGATGCAAAGGCATCGGTAGATACCGGATTCCGTACCGTTCAGACCAGCGGATTGAACAACTTTGGTGGCACGGTAGAGTTGATGGAGGAAAATTATCACATTGTCAATGAGATGAGTGACCTGACAAGCTTTATCGTGGGATTTCATGCAGAATACACGACATCAAAAGAACTGATGGAGGGCGTGGCAAAACTGGCACAGAAATTAAAATCCCCGGTATGGCTGCACAATTCCGAAACAAAACTGGAAGTGGCAGAGTGCAAAGAGCGCTGGGGTATGACACCGACACAGCTTACGGATGCACTTGGTATGTACGAGTACGGCGGCGGCGGTTACCACTGTGTATGGTTTGAGGATGCTGATTTTGAAATTTACAAGAAGAAAAAACTGACAGCAGTGACAAACCCGGCTTCCAACTTAAAACTTGCTTCCGGTATCTGTCCGACCAGACGTTTTGTGGATGAGGGAATCTCCATGGCGATCGGAACCGATGGCCCGGCAAGCAACAACTGCTTGGATATGTTCCGTGAGATGTTTTTGACATCCGCACTTGCAAAGGTGCGTGAGATGGATGCAGAGTGTGTCAGTGCAGATGAAATTTTATACATGGCAACCACAGGCGGTGCACATGCCATGCAGTTATTTGACTGTGACAGCCTTGCAGTCGGCAAAAAAGCAGACCTTGTCATGATCGACTTAAATCAGCCAAATATGCAGCCGGAAAATAATATCGTGAAAAATCTTGTATACAGCGGCAGTAAGCAGAATGTAAAACTGACCATGGTAAATGGAAAAATTTTATACGAAGACCAGAAATTTGACATCGGATTTGATCCGGCAGACATTTACCGTCGTGCAAATGAGATCATCCGTCGGATGAAATAAAAATACATGCTTTGCAGATATTCGGTTGCTATGAATAAAAAGTCAGAAGGAGAAATATGCAGGTAATATTTATACATCACAGCTGTTTCCTTGTTGAAGTAGATGAAAAAGTACTGATTTTTGACTGGTTTGCAGGAGACAGGATCAAAGGATACACATTTCATGGAGTGATTCCGGAATATGAACCGGACACGCCAATTTATGTGTTTGCAAGCCACAAACATCAGGACCACTTTGATATGGATGTGCTGCACTGGGCAGAAAAATATAAAAATATTCATTATATTTTTTCGAAAGACTGCAAAATGAGTCAGCACTTTCTGGAGAAACATGGCTTTTCGGATGATATCAGGGAGAAGATCACCTATGTTTCGGCAGGAGAAAAATACCAGGTGGATGACGTGAAAATCGAGACATTGCGGTCAACGGATGCAGGTGTTGCATTTTATGTGGAGACGCATGGTGCTACATTTTTCCATGCTGGTGATTTAAATGACTGGACATGGGAGGGCGCGGGAGATCTGATCAATGGCAGGATGAGAAGGGAATACCGGACGCAGATCAAAAAGCTGGCGGGAAAACCCATCAATCTTGCGTTTGTCCCGATGGATCCAAGACAGGGAGCCGATCAGGAATCTGGCATGGATTTCTTTTTAGAGACAACATCTGCAGAATATGTATTCCCGATGCATATGTGGCAGGACTATTCCCATATCCCGGTTTATAAAAAGAAAATATGGAATCCGGGGATGGCAGAGCGTGTGGTTGACATCACACATGAGAATCAGGTTTTCCTGATTGAGGAACAGTAGTGTTA